>JBKPCZ010000057.1:0-31007 GCA_046727665.1 Chloroflexota bacterium | reverse complement strand
GCGCCGACGTTCTACGCCGCGCTGCTCGCGTATCCCGAGGCGGACTTCAAGTACGACCTGTCGTCGCTGCGTTTCTGCGTCTCGGCCGGAGAGTCGCTCCCGAAGCCGCTCTTCGACGCCTGGAAGAAGCGCTTCGGGATCGAGATCCTCGACGGCATCGGTTCGACCGAGATGCTGCACATCTTCATCTGCAACCGTCCGGGGGAGGCCCGCGGCGGCACGAGCGGGACGCTCGTGCCCGGCTACAGAGCGAAGATCGTCGACGACGACGGCGGAGAGCTCGGGCCCGGGCAGACCGGGAACCTCTGGGTCTCGGGTGACTCGTGCTGCGCGTTCTACTGGAACAAGCACGAGAAATCGAAGGCCACCTTCCGCGGCGAGTGGACCGTCACCGGCGACAAGTACCACCTCGACGCCGACGGCTACTACACCTACGAAGGCCGCTCGGACGACATGCTCAAAGTCTCGGGCCAGTGGGTCTCGCCCGCCGAGGTCGAGGCCGCGCTCATCGAGCACGACGCGGTGCTCGAGTGCGGCGTGGTCGGCGCGAAGGACAAGGACGAGCTCATCAAGCCACGCGCGTTCGTGCTCCTGAAGAAGGGGCACGCGCCGAGCGAGGCGCTGGCGGAGGAGCTCAAGCAGTTCGTGAAAACACGCATCGCGCCGTACAAGTACCCGCGCTGGATCGAGTTCGTCGACGAGCTGCCCAAGACCGCCACGGGCAAGATCCAGCGCTTCAAGCTCAGAGAGCGGGACGGTACATAGGATGGGCGCGCTCGATCCAAAGGTCGTGGCGTGGAGGCGCGAGGCGACCGAGGACCCCGAAGGTTTCTGGGGCCGCGCGGCAGAGGCGCTGCCGTGGTTCCGCAGGTGGGAGCGCGTCCTGGAGTGGGAGCCGCCGACGTTCCGCTGGTACCGCGGCGGTCTGTCGAACCTGGCCTACAACTGCGTCGATCACCACGTGAAGACCGGCGCGGGCGAACGCACCGCGCTCATCACCGAGAACGAGCGCGGCGAGCAGCGCACGTACACCTACGCGCAGCTCCACGACGAGGTGAAACGCGTCGGCGCGGCGCTGCGAGGCCTCGGCATCAAGAAGGGCGACCGCATCGCGATCTACATGCCGACGTGCGCCGAGGCGATCGTGCTCATGCTCGCCGCGGTCCGCATCGGCGCGGTCATCATCGTCGTGTTCGCGGGCTTCGGCGCGGGCGCGCTCGGCGAGCGCATCCGCCTCGCCGGAGCGCGCGCCGTCTTCGCGACCGACGTCACGTACCGAAAAGGCAAGGACGTCCCGCTGAAGCAGATCGTCGACGACGCGGTCGCCGGCGCGCCGACCGTCGAGCGCGTCATCGTGTTGAAGCGCGGGTCGGCGTCGGTCGCGATGCGCGATGGCCGCGACATCACCTGGGAGAAGTTCCTCCGCGGCGCCGCCGGCCAGGACGACACGCATGTCGAGATGGAGGCGAACGAGCCCGCGTACATCCTCGCGACATCGGGCACGACGGCGAAGCCCAAGCTCGCGGTGCACACGCACGGCGGCTATCAGGTCTACGTCCACAGCATGGCGCGCTGGATGTTCGGGCTGCGCCCCAGCGACGTGTGGTGGTCGACCTCCGACATCGGCTGGGTCGTGGGCCACTCGTACATCGTGTTCGCGCCGCTGCTCATCGGCTGCACCACCGTCGCGTACGAGGGCGCGCTCGATCATCCCGACGCGGAGACCTTCTATCGCATCGTCGAGCGCCACCGGGTGACCGGCGTGTTCACGTCGCCCACCGCGGTGCGTCTGCTCATGCGTTACGGCACCGCGCCCGCCAAGGCGCACGACCTCAGCTCGCTCGAGCGCGTGTTCTGCGCCGGCGAGGTGCTGAACGCGCCGGCGTGGGAGTGGTTCCAGAAGGAGGCGCTCGGCGACCGTATCCCGGTCGTGGACCACTACTGGCAGACCGAGACCGGCGGGCCCGTGGTCGGCAACCCGTACGGCGTCGCGCTCCTGCCGATCAAACCCGGCTCCGGTGGCGTCCCGCTCGCCGGCATCGAGGCCGCGGTCGTCGACGGCGACGGTCACGAGGTCGCGCCGGGCGAGAAGGGGATCTTCGTCATCAAGCGTCCGTTCCCCGGTCTCACCGCGCGCCTCTGGGCGGAGCCCGAGCGCTACGCGCAGGACTACTGGGAGAAGGTCCCGGGCAAGACCGTGTACTTCACCGGCGACGCGTCGTCGATCGACGCGGACGGCTACGTGTGGTTCTCGGGGCGCGCCGACGAGATCATCAAGATCGCGGACCACCGCATCGGCACGATCGAGGTCGAGACCGCGTTCCTCCGCAACCCCGCGGTGGCGGAGGCCGGCGTCACCGGCCGCCCGGACGACCTCCGCGGCCAGGTCATCTCCGCCTTCGTCGTGCTGAAGCAAGGGCATGCGCCGTCCGACGACCTGAAGAAGGAGCTGCTCGCGACGGTGCGCTCGGAGCTCGGGCCCGTCGCGGTGATCGGCGAGCTCAACTTCGTCGACATGCTGCCGAAGACGCGCAGCGGCAAGATCATGCGGCGCGTGCTGAAGGCGGTGATCCTCGGCAAGGATCCCGGGGACATCTCGACCATCGAGGACGAAGGCTCGGTCGAGGAAGCGCGCGAGGCCTGGGAACAGATGCGGGCGAGTGTCACGACGGGGAGCTGAAGCCAAACCGCCATGGTCCGCGGTCCCGCGCGAGGTCAGGGATCGCACCGCGACGCTCCTCGGCGCGCCCATCGTTCGCGCCGAACGCATCTACGGCGGCTACGCCCCGTCGGCGACGTTCCGCATGTTGCTGGCGAACGGGAAGCGCGCGTTCTTCAAGGCGAGCTACCCGCTGCCCGAGGGGAGCGCTGTGATCTGGTCTGTCAAGCGCGAGGAGCGCGTGTACCGCGAGCTCGGGACCTTCATCACTCCCTGGGCGCCGCGGTTTCTCGGCTCGTTCGAGAGCGGTGGCTGGCTGGTGGTACTGCTCGAGGATCTCGGGCCGAGGAGCGTTCCGCCGTGGACGCCGACCAAGGCTCGCGTCGCGGCGCGGTCGTTCGCCGCGTTCCACAAGAGCACGCTCGGCCGACGGTTGCCGCGCTGGCTGTCACGCACGCAGCATGGCGAGTTCGGCGGTTACTGGGAGCAGCTCGCGAACAACGGTGAGCTCGGCGATGTCGCCGCGCTTGCGAAGCGGCGTGTCGACGAGGCGGCGGAGTGGATCTACGTCGCGCTGCCGACCCTGCGCGACCTCGAGAGCGGTTTGGCTCGCGCACGCCGGCCGTTCGCGCTCCTCCACTTCGACACGCGCTCGGACAACATCCGCGTCACAAAGGACCGCCTGCGGATCTTCGATTGGCCGTATCCGAGCGTCGGCCCGGCGGAGTTCGACGTCACCGCGTTCGCCCAGAGCGTCACCGTCGAGGGCGGTCCGTCGCCCGAGCGCGTCCTCGGCTGGTACGAGGAGGTGCTCCCGCTCCGCGCCGCGCTCGTCGACGCGTCCCTCGCGGGCATCGCGGGCTATTTCGCCGACCGCGGGCGGCGACCTCCACCCGTCGGCCTGCCGCGGGTCCGGTCGTTCCAGCGCCAGCAGCTGGGGTCCTGTCTCGCGTGGGCGGCACGGCGTTTCGCCTTGCCGGAGCCGCGCTGGCTCGCCGCGGTGGCCGACTGATGCCGGAGTGGCCGGACCTTCACGTCCTGCGCGGCCGTCTCGCGAGCGCGTTCGTCAGTAGACACGTCACGGCGGTCCGCGTTCACGACCCGCTCGTCCTGCGCGCGACGCGGCCGCTCCCGGACGCGCTGAAGGGGCGAGCGCTCGCCGACGTCGTGCACCGCGGACGCTTCCTCGTGCTGGTGTTCGACGACAACACGCGACTGGTCATCAACCCGATGCTGTCCGGTCTGTTCGATATCGTGCCGACGGACACCAAGATCCGCGCGACGACGGCGTTCGCGCTCACCTTCGAGGGCATCGGCTCGGGCGCTCCGCTGAAAGATGCCCGCGACCTTCGCTACCGCGACGAGACGCGGATGGGAAAGGTCTACCTGCTCGAGCCGGCCGCGAGCACGGCGGACCTTCCGGGGTTCGACCGCCAGGGCCCGGAGGCCGGCGCGCTCCCCTGGAACGCCGACGAATTCGCTCGTCGCGCACGCGCGACGCGGCGCGAGCTGCGCAATCTGCTCATGAGCGGCGACTTCGTCGCGGGGATCGGCAACGCCTACGCCGACGAGATCCTCTGGGCCGCGAAGCTGCATCCGAAACGCCGCGTCGCGACGCTCGATGACGGCGAGATGGACCGGCTCTATGGCGCGCTGCGCGAGACGCTCGCGAACGCGGTCCAGATCGTCGAGAACGAGCTCCCGCCGGAGCTCGGCACGAAGATCCGCGCGCACATGAAGATCCGCGGGAAGGTCGGCGATCCGTGCGCGCGGTGTGGCACGAAGATCGTGCGGACGCGTCACGGTCTCGATGAGATGTTCGTCTGCCCGAAATGCCAGCCGCCGCCAAGAGGACAGCTTCGCTGAGCGGCAGCATCAGCCACGAGGTGGTTGACGGAGGTGATCAGCCCGCGACGGTGGGGAGGTTCGGAGCTGTCGGGACGGGCGGCACGATCGCGCGGCCGATCCATTCGGCCGTCTGATCCGCGGGCATCGGGCGCGCGACGAGGAAGCCCTGGATCCCGTCGCAGCCGAGCGCGGTGAGCTTCTGCCGCGTCTCGGCGTTCTCGACGCCCTCCGCGACCACGGCGTAGCCGAGCCCGTGGCCGAGCTCGACCGTGGCGCGCACGATCGTCGCGGCGGACTCGTCGTCCATCATTCCGATCACGAACGAACGGTCGATCTTGATCTCGTCGAGCGGAAGGCGATTGAGGTAGGCGAGCGACGAGTAACCGATGCCGAAGTCGTCCAGCGCGATGTGCACGCCCATCGCCCGCAGCGAGTCCATGGTCTGCAGCGCGCGGTTCGGATCGGCGGCGAGCACGGTCTCGGTCATCTCGAGGCGCAGGAGATCGGGTCGGGCATCCCAGCGCTGCAGCAGCTGCGCGATCGTTTGCGGAAGCTGCGGGTCGTGGATGTTGCGCATCGAGAGGTTCACCGCGATGGGCATGCGCAGACCGGCGAGCTCCCACGCGCGTGCCTGGCGGATCGCTTCGGTGAGCACGGTGCGGGTTAGGCGCTTGATGAGGCCGGTGCGCTCGGCGAGTGGGATGAACTCGTCCGGACCGACGAGCCCGCGCTTCGGATGCATCCAGCGGACGAGCGCCTCAACGCTCGCCACGGCGCCGGTCCGCAGATCCAGCTGCGGCTGGTAATAGAGGACGAGCTCGCCCTCGTCGACGGCTCGGCGGAGGTCGGCCATGAGCGCGAGGCGTCCGGCTCCGTCGCGCTCCTGCTCGGCCGAGAACACCGCGAGCCCGTTGAGCGAGCCCTTCGCCGCGTACATCGCGACATCGGCGCGGGATAGCAGCTGATCCGCCTGCTGCGCGTGCGCGGGCGCGACGGCGATCCCCACGCTGGCGCCGATATCGAGCTGCTCGCCCTCGAGCGGGAACGCCTGCTCGAGCCCGGCGAGCAGCTTCTGCGCGACGCGCGACGCACCGGTCTCGTCGGTACCTGGGAGCAGAACGGCGAACTCATCGCCGCCCAGACGGGCGATGGTGTCGGCCGCGCGCAGGTTCGCGGCGAGGCGCGGCCCGACCTGCCGGAGAAGCTGGTCGCCGACGTCGTGTCCGAGGCTGTCGTTGACCGCCTTGAAGTCGGTGAGGTCCATCACCAGCAGGGCGACGGATTCACCGGTGCGCGGGATGCGGAGAAGCTGTTGCTGCAGGCGCTCGATGAGCAATGCGCGGTTCGGCAGCCCCGTCAGCAGATCGTGGAAGAGCTGGTACTCGCGCTGCTTGCGAAGCTCGAGCAGCTCGCGGATGGCGCCGGACATGAGGAGCGCGCTCAGCAGGTAGATCGACAAGGCGAAAGCGATACGCTCGGCCTGGATCTCGTAGCCGTAGGTCATCTGGCGCCAGGCGGCGATGACCAGGTACGAGACCGTGAGGACGGCCGTCGATGTCAGCGCGCCGAGACGGCCGAAACGGAACGACGAACCGATGATGATGAGCACCCCGACGACCCAGGCGCTCCACTGCGGGTCGGCGGCGAAGACCCAGATCGCGTAGACGACGATGGCGCAGTCGACGACGAAGCTGACGCGCGCGATCCGATCGTAGGCGGTGGCGGTGCGCGCGCCCTCCATGAGCCGCGTGTTGATGAGCGTCCACGCGAGCAGCACCGCGCCGAGGATGAGGACGTGGGCCGGAGCGATGCTCGGGAAGAGTGGTCCGAGGGCAAAGACGAGCAGGGCACCGGCAAGTCGCGCGACCTGAAGCGTGCGCTCCAGTCGGCGATCCTCGAACAACGCATCCTCCACGACAGGCATCCCGGACCGATGAGGCTAATGCGCGGCGATGCGCTTGGGCTCGCGCTGCCGGGGGCATCTGGTATCAAGCCGGTCGCGCATACTTGCGCCAGTTCCACGCCGGAGGTCAGCAGTGCCAAATACCGTCCTGGTGACGCGCGAGCCGCCCATCGGCGTCGTCCAGCTCAACCGGCCGGACGTCCTGAACGCCCTTAATGAAGAGGTGCTGACCGAGCTCGTCGCGGCGCTTGAGGGGCTCGACGGCGACGCCGAGATCCGCTGCATCGTGCTCACCGGCAACGAGCGCGCGTTCGCGGCCGGTGCCGACATCAAGGAGAACTTCGTCAGCGCGACGCCGGTCACGATGCTCGCGCAGGACCTGACCGCGCGCTGGGAGGCGATCCGCCGGGTGAAGACGCCGATCATCGCCGCGGTGTCGGGGTTCGCCCTTGGCGGAGGCTGCGAGCTCGCGATGACCTGCGACATCATCGTCGCCTCCGAGACCGCGCGGTTCGGCCAGCCTGAGATCAATCTTGGCATCATCCCGGGCGCCGGCGGCACGCAGCGCCTCACCCGCGCGGTAGGCAAGTGGGTCGCGAACGAGATCATCCTCACCGGCCGATTCGTCAGCGCCCCGGAGGCGAAGGCGATCGGCCTCGTCGCGCAGGTCTATCCGGCCGCGAGCTGGCTCGAGGACGCGAAGACGCTGGCTCGCACGATCGCGGAGAAGGCGCCGGTCGCCGCGCGCCTCGCGACCGAGGCCGTCGACCTCGCATGGAACTCGAGTCTCGACGCCGGTCTCGAGTTCGAGCGCAAGGCCTTCTACGTCCTCTTCGCCACCGAGGACAAGAACGAAGGCGTCGACGCTTTCGTTAACAAGCGGAAGGCGATCTTCAAAGGAAAGTGACGACACGAGCGCCACTGCGCGTGGAGCGCGACGGCGCGCTCACGGTGATCACGCTCGACCGCCCCGATGTCTTGAACGCGTTCGACGAAGCCCTGACGAGCGCGCTCTCGGCCGCGATCTTGGACACGGCGGGCGATCCTTCGGTCCGCGCCGTCGTCATCACCGGTGCCGGACGCGCGTTCTCCGCGGGACAGGACCTGCGCGATCGCGCGATGCAGGTCGAGGCCGGCACGGAGCTGCGCCTGGGCGACGAGCTGCGCCGGAGGTACCACCCGCTCATCGCGGCCATCCGGGAGATGCGCAAGCCCGTCATGGCCGCGGTCAACGGCGTCGTGGCCGGTGCCGGTCTCGGCATCGCGGTCGCGTGCGACGTCCGCGTCGCCGCGTCCTCGGCGGTCTTCCGCGCCGCGTGGAGCCGTGTCGGCCTGGTGCCCGACGCGGGCTCCGCGTACTTCCTCCCGCGACTGGTCGGGTTCGGGCGCGCGACGGACATGATCCTGACCGGCGAACCGGTCGGTGCGGACGAGGCGCTGCGGATCGGTCTCGTCACGCGCGTGTGGCCCGATGCCGAGTTCACGGCCGGGTGGCGCGCATACGCGCGCAGCCTCGCCGATGGAGCGACCGAGGCTTATGCGCTGTCGAAGGAGGGGCTGAACGCCGCGTGGGACCGCGACTTCGCCTCGTTCCTCGAGCTCGAGTCATCGCTGCAGGATCGCGCCGGGCGGTCGCGGGATTACGCCGAGGGCGTGAAGGCGTTCGCGGCGAAGGCGCCGCCCAAGTTCGAGGGAAGATAGAAGGATGAGCCGCCATCCGCGTGACGCGGTGATCCTCGGCTACGTGCGCACGCCTGTCGGCCGGTATGGCGGCGCGCTCGCGCAGGTCCGGCCGGACGACCTCGCCGCGCATGTGATCCGCGCGGTCCTCGAGCGCACCGACATCGGCGACGACCAGGTCGACGAGGTGATCTTTGGCGCGTCGAACCAATCGGGCGAGGACAACCGCAACGTCGGCCGGATGGCGGCGTTGCTCGCGGGTCTGCCGGACTCGGTACCCGGCGTGACGGTGAATCGCCTCTGCGGCTCCGGCCTGGAGGCGGTCAACGACGCGGCTCGACGCATCCGGAGCGGCGAGGCCGACATCGTCATCGCCGGTGGTGTCGAGAGCATGACGCGCGCGCCGCAGGTGACGCTCAAGCCATCGGAGGCCTTTCCTCGTGGCGAGCGCGTGCTGTACGACACGACGCTCGGGTGGCGGCTGGTGAACCCGCGCATGGTCGACCTCGGCTACCACCCGATCTCGCTGGGCGAGACCGCGGAGAACGTCTGCGTGAAAGAGAACGTCCCGCGCGCGGAACAGGACGCGTACGCCGCGCGCAGCCAGCAGCGCTACGCGAAAGCGAAAGCGGACGGCTTCTTCGCCGCGGAGATCGCGCCGGTGCACAACGGCACATCGCTGGTGAGCGACGACGAGCATCCGCGGCCGGATTCGACGGTGGAGAAGCTCGCGAGGCTCAAGCCCGCGTTCAAGACGGACGGGACGGTGACCGCCGGCAATTCATCGGGCATCAACGACGGCGCGGCCGCGCTCATCGTCGCGTCGCGCGAGAAGGCGGGGGAGCTTGGACTCCGCGCGCTGGGACGCGTCGTCGCATCCGCATCGGCTGGCGTGCACCCCGATTACATGGGCCTCGGCCCGATCCCCGCGGTGCGAAAGCTGGTGGAGCGGACCGGCGTCGCGCCCGACGAATGCGACGCGATCGAGCTCAATGAGGCCTTCGCCGCGCAGGTCATCCCCTGCATCCGCGCACTCCGCCTGCCGGAGGACCGCACCAATCCGAACGGCGGCGCGATCGCTATCGGTCACCCGATCGGGATGTCCGGCGCGCGGCTTGCCGGCACGGTGCTGCGCGAGCTCGAGCGGCGCGGGGGCCACCACGGCATCGCGACGATGTGCATCGGCGTCGGACAGGGCCTGGCTACGCTCTTCGAGCGCGAGTCGGCTTAGCCAGCGCCGGGCCCTCCGGCAGGCGGCCGGCGTCCTGGAGCGCCCGGCGCAGCGCGAACTCGATCTGGGCGTTCACGCTGCGCAGCTCGTCGGCCGCCCATCGCTGCAGGGCTTCGTGCAGCGACGCGTCGAGGCGCAGGAGATAGGCCTTCTTCTCTGCCACGACCCGGCTAGGTGTACAGCGTGCCCGTGTTCACGACCGGCTGCGTGTTCTGCTCGCTGCAAAGGACGACGAGCAGGTTGCTCACCATCGCGGCCTTCCGCTCTTCGTCGAGCTCCACCACGCTGCGCTTCGACAGCTCGTCGAGCGCCATCTCGACCATGCCGACCGCGCCTTCGACGATGCGGGTCCGGGCCGCGACCACCGCGCTCGCCTGTTGACGGCGGAGCATCGCCTGCGCGATCTCGGGCGCGTATGCGAGGTGCGAGAGGCGCGCCTCGATGACCTCGATGCCCGCCTTTGCGAGACGATCCTGCACCTCGGTGCGCAGACGACCGGTGATCTCGTCGCTGCTGGTGCGGAGCGATAGGCGATCGTCCTGGTGCGAGTCATACGCGTAGCTCGTCGCGAGGTTGCGGACCGCGGCCTCGGTCTGGACCTTGACGAAGTTCACGTAGTCGTCGACCTGGAACACCGCCTCGGCCGTGTCCGTGACGCGCCACACCACGATGGCAGCGATCTCGATCGGGTTGCCGTCGTGGTCATTGACCTTGAGGTGCGAGCTTTCGAAGTTGCGCACGCGCTGCGAGACGCGGCGGCGCGGCAGCGTGAACGGATTGGTCCACCAGAAGCCGGGCTCGCGCACCGTGCCGGTGTAGTTCCCGAAGACCTGAAGGACCTGCGCCTCGTTCGGGCTCACGATCAGGAAGCCACCGAAGCAGATCCCGACCGCGGTCATCGCGAGGACGTCGAGAACGATGAGCGGCCACGGTGCCCGCGCGATGACGAGCGCGACGAGCGCGACGATCGACAGCAGCAGGAGTGCGACGAGGATCAGAAATGTGAGCAGGCCAGGTGCGGTGAACGCTGGCTTCTCGCGGATCATGTCTTTCCTCCCCATTGCATGTGATTCATATCGTTAGTATATCAATTTGCTAGATACCAAGCAAGGGTGCAGCCGGAAGTCCCGGTACTTGCCAGCCCAGACGACGCTGGATACGCTCGGGCGCGGTTAGACCAGCGTCACTTGAGGGGAGCGACATGAACGACAGCGACCGTCGCGCCTTCCGGATCACGCGCCGAAAGTTCCTGGCGGCCTCGTCCGCGGCCGCTGCGATCGCGGCTTGCGGTCCCGCCGCGGCGCCGAGCCCAAGCGGCGCCGCCACCGGTACGGCGACCGCCTCTCCCGGTCCCGCGCTGAAGATCGGCCAGCTCCTGCCGTTCACGAAGGTCTACGCGGAGCTCGGCAACTCGATGAAGCGCGCCACGGATCTCTATCTGGAACAGAAGGGTGGCAGGCTCGCCAACCGTCCCGTGACGTTGGTCTACGCGGACGAGGCGAACGATCCGGCGGTCGGCGCGCAGATGACGCAGAAGTTCATCGACTCCGACCGCGTCGACCTGATGATGGGCATCGTCGCGACGCCGATCGCATACGCGGTGCGCAATGCGATCGACGCGGCGAAGCTCATCTTCATCGAGACGAATGCGGGTGGCAACGCGCTGACGCGGACGACCACCAACTGCACCCCGTCCTGCAAGAGCAAGTACATCTTCCGCTCCTCGTTCAGCTCGTACCAGATCAGCTATCCGATCGGCGAGTACTTCGCGTCGAAGAAGGGCGTGAAGGAGGTCTTCACGTTCGTCGCCGATTACGGCTTCGGCAACGAGTCGGCCGCGGACTTCACCAGCGGATTCACCAAAGGCGGCGGCAAGATCACCGGGTCGCTCAAGGCCCCGCTCGGCAGCTCTGACTTCCTCCCGTTCGTCACCCAGATCAAGGCCCAGCAGACCAAGGACATCTACTCCTTCTTCTCCGGGACCGATGCGATCAACTACATCAAGGCGTGGACGCAGCTCGGTATGTCCGCCGCCGGTTACAAGATGAACGGCGCGGGCTTCCTGACGGAGCAGGACGTGCTCAAGGAAGTGAAGGAGCAGGCGAACGGCGCGACCACCTCGCTGTTCTGGGCCGTGACGCTCGACAACGCCGAGAACAAGGCGTTCGTCGACACCTATCAGAAGAAGTACAACCTGCTACCCGATGTCTTCGCGGTCCAGGCGTGGGACGGCATGCAGGCGGTCGACCTCGCGTTGCAGGCGGTGAAGGGCGACACGACGAATAAGGACGCCTTCATCGCGGCCCTCGAGAATGTGAAGTTCAAGAGCCCGCGAGGCGACTTCGAATTCGACAAGGAAACGCACAACCCGATCCAGGACATCTACATCCGCGAGGTGAAAGTGCAGGGCGGCCAGGCGGTCAACACGATCGTCGACAAGGTCGCTCGCGTGACCGATCCAGGCAAATAATCGTCGGGGATGACTCCCGAGACCGCGGTCGTGCAGGCGCTGAACGGCATCTCGTTCGGCGCCTTGCTCTTCATCCTCGCCGCCGGCCTTTCACTGATCTTCGGGATGATGGATGTCGTCAACCTCGCGCACGGCGCGTTCTACATGCTCGGTGCCTACATCACGCTCACCGTCGTGCAGCGGACCGGCCAGTTCTGGCTCGCGCTCGTGCTGGCACCGCTGATCCTCGGAGCGCTCGGACTGATCATGGAGCCACTGCTGCTCCGAGGTCTGCGCGGCCGCCATCTCGATCAGGTGCTGCTCACGATCGGTGTGTCGCTCGTCATCGCCGACCTCGTCGGTCTGACGTGGGGGCGGGAGATCCGCTCGATCCCGTTCCCGTCCGGTCTGGATCGCGCGGTCACGATCATGGGCGGCGACTACCCGGTGTACCGGCTGTTCGTGATCGCCTTCGGTGCCGCGCTTGCGGTCGTCCTCGCAGTGGTGCACCGCCGGACGCGCGTCGGAGCGCTCATCCGCGCGGGCGTGGACGACGCGCCGATGCTCGCGGCGCTCGGGGTCGACATCGATCGTCTCTTCGCGGTCACCTTCGCGGTGGGCGCAGCGCTGGCCGGGCTCGCGGGCGTCGTGGCCGCGCCCGTGTTCGGCATCTACCCGGGCATGGACATCGAGTACCTCATCTACTCGCTCATCGTCGTGGTCGTCGGCGGCCTGGGCACGCTGTCGGGCGCGGTCGCGGGCAGTGCCCTCATCGGACCGGCTGACACGTTCGGCAAGGTGCTCGTCCCGCAGTTCGCGCTCGCGGTGATCTTCGCGATCATGGCGCTCGTTCTGCTGCTGCGACCGACGGGACTCCTCGGTCGCATCCGAATTGCCCGATGACCGCCATCGTCGCGCTCGAGCGGACGCGTGTCCTGTCGCGGATCGCCAGCGGGCGCATCGCTCTCTCGAAACGGGCCCGCTCCGCTCGCTCTCTGGTCCAGCGGTCTGATACCGCGGTCTCAACTCTCGTTCGCGATGCGCCCGCTGTCTCCTGCACTGTCGCCTCGCGGCCCGCGTCCGCTCCTGGCCGATGCCCATGAGGCGATTCGTTGTTCCCGCCGCCGTGCTGGTCGCAGCAGCTTTACTCGTGGGATTTCCCATCTGGTCGGCGCCGTGGGAGTCGTCGCGTTATGCGACGTCGATCATCCGCGACATGCTCGTCCTCGCCATCTTCGCGCTCTCGCTCGACCTCCTGGTCGGGTCCGCAGGCATGCCGTCGCTCGGGCACGCCGCGTACTTCGGAGGTGGCGCCTACGCGGCGGCGATCGCGGGACAGCGGCTCAGCGACGACCTGCTCCTCGGTCTCGGCGCGGCGATCCTGGTGTCCTCACTGCTCGCCCTCGCGATCGGCGCGGTGGCGGTGCGCGCCGCGGGGATCTTCTTCCTCATGCTGACGCTCGCATTCGCGCAGCTGGTCTTCGCGCTGGCGTTCCAGGCCGCCGACATCACCGGCGGGTCGAACGGCTTCTCGGGCGTGCGGCGGCCGATGCTCTTCGGTCTCGACTTCAACGCTCCGGACGCGCTCTTCCACCTCGTGGCCGTCGTCTTCCTCCTCGTGCTGGTGGTGGTGTGGCGCATCCGCTCGTCGGTCTATGGCCGCGCGCTCGTCGGGCTACGCGAGAACGAACGCCGCATGCGCGCGCTCGGCTACGACACCACGCGCCTGCGCCTCTCGGCCTTCGTCCTCGCGGGCGCTATCGCCGGTGTGGGCGGCGCGCTGCAGGCGTACTCGATCCGCTTCGTCTCGACCAACGACGTCAGCGTCGCGCGTTCGGTCGAGGCGTTCGTCTCCGTCCTCGTCGGCGGCGCGAGCACGCTGCTCGGCCCGGTCGCCGGCGCGGTCGTCGTGCTGTTCATCGAGCGCGTGCTGCCGTCCTACATCCCCTTCGCCGAGACGGTGCTCGGTCTGGTCTTCATCGCGTTCGTCCTCGCGGCACGCCAGGGGCTCGCCGGACTGGTCCGCGTCGCGTACGCGCGGGTCCGCGCATGATCGAGACGCGCGAGCTGCGGCGCGAGTTCGGCGGCATCAAAGCGCTCGCGGGAGTGACGCTGAACGTGGCCGAGGGCGAGCGCCGCGCGATCATCGGCCCGAATGGCGCCGGAAAGACGACGCTCTTCAACGTTCTCACCGGCGAGCTGGAACCGACCGCGGGTGCGGTGCGGCTCGCCGGCGAGGATGTCACGGGCCGCCGGCCACACGAGCTCGCGCGTCGCGGCGTCGCGCGCATGTATCAACGGAATGAGCTCTTCGATGGGCTCCCGGCGCGCGACAACGTCGCGATCGCCGTCGCCGCGTCGGCCGGTCCGTACCGCCCGTTCCGCGCCCCACCCGCGAGCGAGCTCGCCCGCGCCGACGAGCTGCTCGAGCGCGTCGGCCTCGGCGCTCGCGGATCGGTCCCGGCCCGCGCGCTGTCGCATGGCGAACGGCGGCAGCTCGAGCTCGCGGTCGCGCTCGCGCAGCGGCCGCGCGTGCTCCTCCTCGACGAGCCCACCGCCGGCATGTCGCCCGCGGAGACCGGTCGCATCACCGCGCTCATCGCCTCGCTCGACCCGTCGCTGACGCTCGTCATCGTCGAGCACGACATGGACGTCGTCTTCCGGCTGGCCGAGAGGATCACGGTGCTGCACGAGGGTCGCGTGATCGCAGAGGGCACGCCGGCACAGGTCCGTGGCGACACGCTGGTGAACGAGGTCTATCTCGGAAAGGTCGTCGCATGACGCTCGCGGTGCGCGACCTTCACGCGTACTACGGCGAGAGCCACGTGCTGCAGGGCGTGTCCCTCGACGTGAAGGACGGCGAGTCCGTCGCGCTACTCGGCCGCAACGGCGCCGGCAAGACGACGACGATCAACGCCATCGTCGGTTTCATCCGTCCGCGGGGCGGGACGGTCTACGTCCGCGACCGCGACGTCACGGCAAAGCCACCCCACCAGGTCGCCGCGGCCGGCGTCGCCCTCGTGCCGCAGGGTCGTCGCGTGTTCACCGATCTCACGGTCCGCGAGAATCTCACCATCGCCGCGCGCAGCGACGGCGGCGACTGGGACCTCGCGCGCGTGCTCGAGCTCTTCCCATCGCTGGGGCGGCGGCTCGCCAACCGCGGTGACGAGCTGTCCGGCGGCGAGCAGCAGATGGTCGCCATCGGTCGCGCGTTGCTGCGCGATCCCGCTGTTCTGCTGCTCGACGAGCCCTCGGAGGGTCTCGCCCCCAAGCTCGTCGTCGAGGTCGGCGATGCTCTGGTGCGCCTGCGCGAGAGCGGCCTCTCGCTCCTCCTGGTGGAGCAGAACCTCGCGCTCGCGACGCGCGTAGCGCAGCGCGTGTACGTGATGAACAAGGGGACCATCGTCTTCGCGGGGACGACGGCCGAGCTCGCCGCCGCCGGCGACGTCGAGGCCCGGTACCTGGGAGTCTGAATGGAGCCGCTGCTCGAGCCGCGCACGCTGCCGGGTGCCGGCGACGACGCGGCATTCATGGACGAGGCCCTGGCTGACGCGCGCGCGGCCGCGGCGCACGACGACGTGCCCATCGGCTCCGTGATAGTCCGCGGCGGAGCGGTGATCGCGCGCGGCCACAACCGCCGCGAGATCGAGCACGATCCCACCGCGCACGCCGAAGTCATCGCGCTCCGCGCAGCCGGTGTCGCGCTCGGCCGCTGGCGGCTGAGCGATGCGGCGATCTACGTCACGGTCGAGCCCTGCGCGATGTGCGCGGGCGCGATCGTCCTCGCGCGCGTCCCCCTCGTCGTTTTCGGAGCGCCCGACGACAAGGCCGGCGCGGTCGTCTCGGTCGCGCAGCTGTTCGACGAGCCGAAGCTGAATCACCATCCGCGGTGGCGGCTTGGCGTCCGGCGGGCCGAGAGCGAGGCGCTGCTGCGGGAGTTCTTCGCGACACATCGCGGCGTACCATCGGCCTGACGTGATGTACGCCGGGGTGCGCTCGGGGCAGATCTGGTTCGCGGTCGCGCTCATCGTCATCGGCGCGATCTTCCTGCTGCGGAACTACGCCGGGCTCGAGATCGGCAACTGGTGGGCGCTGTTCTTCCTCATACCCGCGGCCGGCTCGTTCGCGTCCGCCTGGAGCTCCTGGCGCTCGGGCATGCATCCCGCCGCGGTGACCGGTCAGCTCGTGGGCGGGCTGATCCTGTTGACGCTTGCCGCGATCTTTCTGCTCGAGCTCCAGTGGTCGAAGATCTGGCCCGTCTTCCTGATCCTGTTCGGCATCGGCGCGCTGCTGCCGTCCCTGCTCGGTCGCCGCGAACACAGCGCGCGCGACGGGGAGTCCGTCAGCCGAGGGTGATGTCGCGGGTGCGCAGGCGCCAGAACGCGACCGTGACGAAGACCACGGTGTAGATCGCGAGCACCAGTGCGGCCTGTCCCTGGTCCGGCAGCGTGCTGAAGCCCGGATCGGGCGTGGCGCTCGTGGTCGTTGCTACACGCGTGAGCGCGCTGGTGTTGCGGCTGAGTCCGTAGTTGACGATGTTCGCGAAGTCGCGGTTCAGCGACACGAGCAGCTGCGCCACGAGCCCCTCGGCGAAGAGAATGACGAGGCCAGCCGCGATGCCCGCACCCGCTGAGCGAGCCCAGAGCGCGATGAGCGATGCGAGCGCCATGTACGGCAGGAACGTGTAATAGGCGCGCGCCGCGCTGTTCGTGACCGCGGCGAGATCGACCGCGCCCGCCTCGCCGCCCGCCATCGCGCGCACGACATAGCTGCCGACGACCGCCGCGGCCACGCCGAGGAGCATGAACAGGACCGCGAAGAGCGCGGTCGAAAGCAGCTTCGCGCCGAGGAACGTCGCTCGCCCCGCGCCGTGCGCCAGTAGCGTGCGCAGCGTGCCCCACGCGAACTCGGTCCCGACATGGGAGGCGGCGAACACGATGAGCATCACGCTGCCGAGCCCGCTCACGATCTGGACGCCGAAGCTCTGGACCCGGTCGGGACCGAGGGCCCGCAGGGTCTCCTTCATGCTCTCCTCGAGGCCGGGCTGCGTGGGGATCGCGCCGCTTCTCATCGCCTCCATCTGCGCCCGCAGGCTGGCGTACACGAGCACGTAGAAACCGATCCCCGCGACCGCGATGAGCAGAAGCAGCACCCATGGCATGAACCGCCGCCGGAGGCGGTAGATCTCGCTACGAAGCAGCCGGAACATCGCTCTCCGATTCGGTGAGCTCGAGGAATACGTCCTCGAGCGAGCTGGTGCGCGGAACGATCGCGCTCGCGTAGATCCCGGCGGCGGCGAGCGCGCGGTTCAGCTCGGCGCCGCGGCCGGCATCGGCGACGACCTCGAGGGCCGTCTCGGTCTCGCGGATCTCGGTCACGCCCGGCAGGGCGCGCAGCGCGGACGAGGCGCGCGGGAGATCGGGCACGACGATCTCGTAGTAGCTGCCCTTGTGCGCGATCTGCGCGATGGTGCCGCTCGCGATGAGCTTGCCCTTCTTGATGACGAGGACGCGGTCGCAGACCTGCTCGACCTCGTGAAGGAGGTGGCTCGCGAGCAGGACCCCGCGTCCCTCCTTCGCCAGCTCGACGATGAGCTCGCGGATCTCGCGCTGCCCCGCGGGATCGAGCCCGTTCGCGGGCTCGTCGAGGATGACCAGCGCCGGATCGCCGAGCAGCGTCGACGCGACGCCGAGTCGCTGCCGCATGCCGAGCGAGTACGTGCGGAACTTCGACGCCGCACGCGACGCGAGGCCGAGGCGCGTGAGGACCGGGTCCACGCGAGCAAGGGCTCCGCGGCCGCGCAGGAGCGCGACCGCGACCAGGTTTTCGCGGCCGGAGAGATGTGGATAGAAGGAGGTGACCTCGAGCATCGCGCCGACGCCGGCGAGCGCCTGCTCGCGGTGCGTCTTCACTTCGTGTCCGAGCACCTGCGCGCCACCGGCGGTCGGCGCGACCAGGCCGAGGACCATGCCGATCGTCGTGCTCTTGCCCGCGCCATTCGGGCCGAGGAGACCGACGACCTCACCGCGCGCGACCTGCAGGTCGAGGTGATCGACGGCGGTCAGATCGCCGAAACGCTTGGTGAGCCCGTTCGTCCGCAGGACGACGTCGTCGGTCACGTCGCGAGCATATGACGGTATGGGTATCCTGACGGCATGCCAGACATCGCCGAGATCGCTCGCGCGCTGGTCGCTCCGGGCAGAGGCATCCTCGCCGCGGACGAGAGCACGAGCACCATCAAGAAGCGCTTCGATGCCATCGGCGTCGAGAACACGGAAGACAATCGCCGCGCCTACCGCGAGCTGCTCTTCCGCACATCCGGCATCGCCGAATACATCAGCGGCGTGATCCTGTACGACGAGACGATCCGCCAGAAGGCCGCCGACGGCACGCCGCTGGTGAAGATCCTGAAAGACCAGGGCATCCATCCCGGGATCAAGGTCGATCTCGGCGCGAAGCCACTGGCACTCGCGCCCGACGAGCTCGTCACCGAGGGGCTCGACGGCCTGCGCGAACGGCTCGCCGAATACAAGGGACTCGGCGCCGTCTTCAGCAAGTGGCGCGCAGTGATCACCATCGGCGAGGACATCCCTTCCCAGAACTGCATCCGCGTGAACGCGCACGCCCTCGCACGCTACGCCGCACTGAGCCAGGAGGCGGGCATCGTTCCGATCGTCGAGCCCGAGGTGCTCATGGACGGCGCGCACTCGATCGAACGGTGCAACGAGGTCACGATCCGCACTCTGCGCACGGTGTTCCTCAACCTCGCTGCGCAGCGCGTGCGCCTCGACGGCATGCTGCTGAAGCCGAACATGGTCCTCTCCGGCAAGGAGGCGTCAGATCGCGCGCCGGCCGAGGAGGTCGCGCGCTACACGGTGGACTGCTTCCGGCAGACCGTGCCGGCAGCCGTGCCCGGCATCGTGTTCCTGTCGGGTGGCCAGTCAGACGACGAGGCCACGATCAACCTCGACGCGATCAACCGCTATGCCGCGAACGTAGGGGCGCCGTGGGCGCTCTCGTTCTCGTACGGGCGCGGTCTGCAGGCTGCGCCGCAGAAAGCGTGGTCGGGCAAGCCCGCGAACGTCCCCGCCGCGCAGCGCGCGTTCCAGCATCGCGCGCGGCTGACGTCCGCGGCGCAGCTCGGCAAATACACGCCGGCCATGGAGAAGGAGACCGTCTCCGTCTGACACCGGGCGACGCGACCAGTGGTCGCGTCCTCTAATAGGTCGCTACCGCAGGGAGCGCGACCGTCTCGCGTGGCGCGCTGATCCGCGTGACCAGGGCGACGGCGACGTAGCCCATGACCGCTGCCGAGACGAACATCAGGTGGTAGTCGCCGAGCAGGTCGCGGAAGAACCCGCCGGCATACGCCGCGATCGCCGCGCCGAGCATGTGCGAGAAGAAGATCCAGCCGTACAGGGTCCCAAGAGACGCGCGACCGAAGATCGTGGCCGTGAGGTTGACCGTCGGCGGGACCGTCGCGATCCAGTCGAGGCCGTACACGACAGCAAAGACCATGAGCTGCGGCACCTGCAGGACGAACGGGAGCGCGAGCAGCGAGCAGGCGCGGAAGCCGTAGTACGCCGCGAGCAGCTTCCGGTTGTCGAAGCGATCGCTGATCCAGCCTGAGGCGGTCGTGCCGACGATGTTCATCGCGCCCATGAGACCGACCGCGGATGCGGCCGCCTCGGGTGTGAAGCCGTGCTCGATGGCGTGCGGGATCAGGTGCGTGCCCACCAGGCCGTTCGACGTGTAGCCACAGACGAAGAACGATCCCGCGAGGAGCCAGAAATCGCGCGTGCGGATCGCGACGCGCAGCGGCGTGCCGCGCGCGTCGGCGGCCTTCTCGTCGGCGGAGAGGACCGCGGCCTCGCCGAACGCGCGCACGCCGATGTCCTGCGGACGGTCGCGGACGAACAGGACCACCGGCAGGAACACCGCCGCGGATGCGATCGCGAGAAGCGTAATGCCTGAGCGCCAGCCGTCGGCGACGGTCAGCGCCATCATCGCCGGGATGAAGATGAGCTGTCCGGCGGAGGTCGCCGCGCCGAACAGACCCACGACGAGTCCGCGCTGCGTCCTGAACCAGCGGTGCGCGACGGCGGCTCCGGTCACCTGGCTGACGATGCCGGTGCCGACCCCGACGACGATCCCGTAGAGCGCGTAGAGCTGCCAGATATCGCGCAGGCCGAGGAGCGCGAACATCCCCGCGGCGATGAGCACGATTCCCGAGAGGAGCGCCCGCCGCGGCCCGAACCGGTCCACGACGGCACCGCCGACCGGGCCGCCGAGACCGAACGCGATGATGCTCACGGCGACGGCGAGCGAGATGGACGCGCGGTCCCAGCCGAACTCGGTCTGCAGCGGCAGGATGATCACACCGGGTGCGGCGCGGACCGATGCCGCGACGAGGAGCGCGAGGAACGTCACGGCGGCCACGACCCAGGCGTAGTGGAAGCGGCGCATACGCATCGGGTCGTGCAGTCTAGGGAACGTACTCAGCGTTCGGTGGATGACGAGCGGCTCGCCACAGCCGGCATGGAGTCGCCCTCGCGCCGAGGGTACGTTCGCGCACGACATGATCGGAGCACCGGCGACCAGCGCCGTTGGCGTCATCCTCGATCTGACGCGCCTCCACAACAGCTATGTCGCTGGCCGCTTGGACTTGGTCGCGTCCAACGCGTGGGTCAGCGCGTACGCGCGCCTTGCGATGGGTTCGGCGCTGTCGAACAGCTACTGCATCGGCTTCCCCGGCAATCGCTGGTACGGAGGCTGCGCCTACATCGACATGATCGAGCGGGAGGTCGTCTCGCTGGCGACCCGCCTGTTCGGGACGGGGCACGCGGTCGTGCAGTTCCTCTCCGGGATGCAGGCGAACATCGGCGCGTTCAATGCGCTGCTGCGCCCAGGCGACAAGGTCGTCTCCGCCCCGGTGCGCCACGGCGGCCATTACAGCCACGGCCCGAACGGTCCGCTGCGCCTCTTCTCGGCAAAGGTCCTCGACGTGCCGTTCGATCCATCCGTGTACAACGTCGATCTCGACGGACTGCGCGTGCTGTTCGAGCGCGAGCGGCCGCGCATGATCATCGTCGGCTGGAGCGAGTTCCTCTTCCCGCACCCGCTGCGCGCGATCCGTGAGCTCTGCGACCGTTATGAGGTGCGGCTCATGTACGACATGTCGCATGTCGCGGGGCTGATCGCGGGCGGTTCGTTCCAGCCTGACGCCGGCCGTCTCGCGGATGTGCTCACCAGCTCGACCGGCAAGTCGCTCCACGCGCCGGACCACGGGATGCTCCTCTACAACGACGTCTCGCTCGAGCCGGCGATCAAGGACGCGATCATGCCGCTGCTCACTTCGAACACGCATCCGCAGGAGGTCGCGGCCGTCGGGATCGCGCTCGCGGAGATGGACACGTTCGGCGCCGAGTACGCGCGTCAGGTCATCTCCAACACCAAGGCGCTCGGTGCCGCTCTGTACGAACGTGGCGTGAAGGTCATGTACCGCGAGCTCGGGTACAGCGACAGCCACACCCTCCTCATCGAGCACGATCACGCGCAGACGGCGGTCAGCCTCCTCGACGCGGCTGGCATCACCGCCAACACGGCCCCGCTGCCGTGGGACGACGGCGGTCCCGACCGCGCGCTGCGCCTGGGCACACAGGTGCTCACGCGCCGCGGCATGCGTGAGCCGCAGATGCACCAGGTGGCGGAGGCCGTCGGCCGCCTGCTCGTCGAGCGAGACGATCCGCGCCACGTCGGCTACGACCTCGTGCGTCCGTTGGCGGAGGGCTTCCGTCACGCCGACTACTCGTTCGACGCACATTTCCCGCTTCCCGGAGATTGGCAGAACGCACCTTACGAGTCGCATCGCGGCAAGGCCGTCACCGATATGGCTGCCCTGGTCCCGGCGTTCTCGAGCCTGTCGATCGCCGAGCTTCACCACCTCGCCGACAAGCTGCGCGTGGTCGAGCTCGCGGAATCGGCGCGCCTCTTCAGCGAAGATGACCCAGCCGACGCCGTCTACTTCATCGTCGATGGTGCGATCGCGATCAGCGACGAGCACACGCACCGCGTCGCCAACCTGGGTCCGGGCGACCACCTCGGCGAGGCCGCGCTGCTCAGCGACCGGCGCCGCACGATGCACGCGTATGCCGCCAGCCGCGCCACGCTCCTGCGCCTCGACGCAGCGGACTTCCGCGACCTTCTCGCGACTTCTCCGAGCGTGAGGACGCACTTCGATGCCTACGTCTCGGCCCTGCGCCTCGCCGACCGTGCGCGCGCCGCGACGGACGCGGCCTGACCTCGCCGCGCATCTCGCGCGTTGTGCGTGACGAACGCCTACGCGAATTAGACTTTGATGCGGAGAGGTGTCCGAGTGGTTGATGGTGCCGCTCTCGAAAAGCGGTAGGCGAAAGCCTCGCGGGTTCGAATCCCGCCCTCTCCGCAGCTGATGGAACCACGCGTCACGCTCATCACCCTGGCCGTCGCCGACCTCGAGCGGTCGCTCGCGTTCTACCGCGACGGCCTCGGCTGGCCGACGGAGGGGATCGTCGGGCAGGAGATCGAGAAGGGCGCGGTCGTGTTCTTCGAGCTTCGTAAGGGGATGAAGCTAGCGCTGTGGCCTAGAGAGTCGCTCGCGAGCGAGGCCCGCGTCGATGTCGACCGTCACGGGCCCGCGAGCTTCGAGCTCGCGCACAACGTGCGTTCGAGGGAAGAGGTCGACGAGGTCGTCGCGCTCGCGCGCGTCGCGGGCGCGAAGGTCACGAACCCGCCGGCGCACAGGCCCTGGGGCGGGTACTCGGCGCACTTCCAGGATCCCGACGGTCATCTCTGGGAGATCGCCTGGAACCCGGACCCGCGCTTCGCTATCGATTAACGCGGGCGCGCGCTCGCCATAATTCAGCGTGGGAGAGGTCGCATAGTGGCCGAGTGCGCCCGCTTGGAAAGCGGGTAGCCGAAAGGCTCGCGGGTTCGAATCCCGCCCTCTCCGCAGGGTGACCGAGCGGCGCGAGCGTGTGCTTGTCTTCGACGTGAATGAGACGCTGCTCGACCTGCGCGCGCTCGATCCGCATTTCGCGCGCGTCTTCGGCGAAGCTGCCGTGCGCAAGGAATGGTTCGCGACGATGCTGCAGTCCGCACTCCTGCTCACCGTGACCGGCCCCTACTTCGATTTCGGCGCCCACTTCCGCGCGGCGCTCGCGCTCACTGCTGAGAAGCGCGGCGTGACCGTGTCCGAGGCCGACGAGAAGGCGATCCTCGGCGAGGTGCGCAGGCTTCCGGCCCACCCGGAGGTGCGCGAGAGCATCACGCGGCTGCGCGACGCCGGCTTCCGCGTGGCCGCGCTTACCAATTCCACCGGCCAGGTCGAGGAGGCGCAGCTGGCGAACGCCGGCATTCGCGACCTGTTCGATGAGGCGCTTACCGCGGACGACGCGAAGCGACTCAAGCCCGCGCCCGAGGCGTACGCCGCCGCCGCGCGCAAGCTCGGCGTGCCGCTCGCGCGCGTCCGGCTCATCGCTGCGCACGCGTGGGACGTCGCGGGCGCGATGCGCGCCGGCGCCGCAGCTGCGTTCGTCGCGCGACCGGGCGCCCTGTGGAACCCGCTGCTCGAGAAGCCCGACGTGTGGGGCACGGATCTGCGCGAGATCGCGGATCAGGTCATCGCGCGCGACCGCTAAGATTGAGCGTGGCCGTGCTAGGCGGGGAGCTAGCGGTGCCCTGTACCCGCAATCCGCTCCAGCGGGGCTGAATTCCCTCCCGAGGTCCGGCGTCGCGGGTCCTGCGTGCGTCGCGTGGCGTTGACGATCGGGTCCTGTGCAGCGTCGGTCCGTGAACCCCGTCAGATCCGGAAGGAAGCAGCGGTAAGCGGTCGCCGTCGCGTGCCGCAGGCACGCCTGATCCGAGCTGCGCGCGTGCGCGTGTTCGTGATGTCCGCGGTCGACGGAGGGTGCACGGCCATAGATTCCGCTCTACTGCGGCGGGGCGCGCAGCCACCCGCCAAGCAGACGAGAGCGACGAAGGCCGCTCGACTATCGTTGACCCGTGCCCGAACGGTCCGCCCTCTATCGCCGCTATCGCCCCCAGACATTCGCCGCGATCGTCGGACAGGAGCACGTTACCCGCACGCTGAAGAACGCGATCGGTTCGGGGCAGGTCGCGCACGCATATCTTCTGGCGGGCTCGCGTGGCATCGGTAAGACGACGATCGCCCGGCTCATCGCGAAGGCCGTCAACTGCACCAAGGCGAAGGACGGCGAGCCGTGCGATCGCTGCGAGAGCTGCGTCGCCATCCGCGACGGCACCTTTCTCGACCTCATCGAGATCGACGCCGCATCCAATCGCGGTATCGACGAGATGCGCGACCTGCGCGACAAGGTGCGCTTCGCGCCGTCGCAGGGGCAGTACAAGGTGTACGTCATCGACGAGGCGCACCAGCTCACGAGCGAGGCCTTCAACGCGCTGCTCAAGACGCTCGAGGAGCCGCCGCCGCACGCCATCTTCGTGCTGGCGACGACCGAGTCGGGCAAGATCCCGGCGACGATCGTCTCGCGCACGCAGCGCTTCGACCTGCGGCGGATCCCGTACAAGGGCGTGGTCGCCCAGCTCGCGAAGATCTGCGAGCAGGAGGGCCTCGCGGTCGAGCCCGCGGCGCTCGAGGCGATCGCGCGGCACGCGCAGGGTTCGCTGCGCGACGCGGAGAGCGTCCTCGACATGGTCGCCGCGTTCTCGGAGGGCGGGGTGAAGCTCGCCGACGTCGACGAGCTCCTCGGCTTGTCCGAGTGGGAGGAGACATCGGCGCTGTTCGACGCGCTCGCGGCGAATGACGGCGCGGCCGGCGTCCGACTGGTCGGCCGGCTCGTCGATGAGGGCCGCGACCTGCGCCTCTTCGTGAAGCGCGCGATCGATCACACGCGCGCCCTCGTGCTGACGACCGCGCAGGGCAGACCACCGGAGACGGCGAGCGAAGGTGTCAGCGCGAAGATCGCCGAACAGGCGCCGAAATTCCCGCTGCAACGCCTCGCGGCGATCGCAAAGCGCCTCATCGAGACGGAGCAGCACCTCAAGACGAGCGAAGGCACGCCGCTGCCCCTGGAGCTCGCGATCCTCGATCTCGTCACGCAGCCCGGTGTGACCGGGCCGGCGACGCAAACACCGCAGCGCCGGGACGCCGCGCCTCCGGCTCGGTCGAGCGCGGCCGCGCCGACGGAACGCGGCACGCCGACGCGCGCGCAGGCCCGCGGTCCCGAGCGGTCGGGCGTCATCGATCTCGCCACGCGGCGCGCGCAGGCGACCGCGATCACGCTGGCCGACGTGCAGAAGGCGTGGGCGGAGATGGTCGCGCACGTGAAGGAACAGAGCGTCGGCAAGGCATCGCAGCTGGTGAAGGCGGAGCCCGTCACCGTCGAGGGCAGCACCGTCGTGATCGGCTTCGACAACGACTTCGCGCGCGCGTACTGGCAGGACCGCTATCGCGGCGAGCTCGAGCAGGGACTCTCGGAGCGACTCAGCCTGACCGTGCGTGTGCGCTGCATCGTCCAGACATTGCCCGCGGATGCGCCGTCGCCCGTGGAGGATCCGATGCTTCGCGCCGCGCTCGAAACATTCCGGCGACCAGAACGGATCATGGAGATCGAGTGATGAAGAACATGGGCGACCTTCAGAAGATGGCTCGCGAGATGCAGGCGAACATGGCGAAGGCTCAGGCCGAGCTGGCGGAGGCGACCGTCGAAGGCACCGCCGGTGGCGGCGCGGTCGTCGTCGTGCTCACCGGGACGCAGGACGTGAAGTCCATCCACATCGAGAAGGACGCGGTCGATCCCGAGGATGTCGAGACGCTCCAGGACCTCGTCGTTGCCGCGTTCACCGATGCGCTGAAGAAGTCGCGCGAGCTCGCCGCCCAGCGGCTCGGCGGCGTGACCGGCGGTCTCAAGATCCCCGGTATGTGATGCCGAGCGCCCTTGCGCGCCCGCTCGCGCGTCTCATCGACGAGCTCTCGAAGCTGCCAGGCGTTGGCCCGAAGACAGCGCAGCGGCTCGCGTACCACATCCTCCGCGCGCCGATGCCGGACGCCGACGCGCTCGCGGGCGCGATCCGCTCGGTCAAGACAGATCTCCGTTACTGCTCGGTGTGCTTCAACATCGCGGAAGCGGACCCCTGTGTCATCTGCTCGTCCGACGAGCGCGACGGTGGCGTGGTGTGCGTCGTCGAGGAGCCGCTCGACGTGCTCGCGATCGAGCGCACCGGCCAGTACAGGGGTCGCTACCACGTGCTCCACGGCGCGATCTCCCCGGTGAACGGTGTCCGGCCTGACGACCTCAAGATCGCTCAGCTCGTGCAGCGGGTCCGCGGCGGCGGCATCGAGGAGCTCATCCTGGCCACGAACCCGAACCTCGAGGGCGAGGCGACGTCGATGTACGTCGCGCAGCTGCTGGCCGGTAGTGGCGTGCGGGTGACGCGTCTGGCACGCGGTCTACCCATGGGCGGGGACCTCGAGTATGCCGACGAGGTGACGGTCAGCCGAGCGCTGGAGGGGCGCCGGGCCCTCTAGTCGTATCCTCCATTCCCTGCGGTCCTCGGTGACGCGTGTTGCGGGAGGTGCTCGGATGATGCTTCGTGCTGCGGTCGGTCTGGCTGGTGTGCTGCTCATCGCGGCCTGCGGAGGCGGCACGGCGACCCCGAGCGGGCCCGCGACCGGGACGGCCGCGGCGCCGAAGCCGGATATCAAGATCGGTCTCGCGACCGCAAAGTCGGGCGCCGCCAATTTCTACAACCCGCAGCAGTCGAACGGCGCGCTTCTCGCGGTCGAGCAGATCAACGCCGCGGGCGGCATCGCTGGCGCAAAGCTGCAGCTGATCGTCGAGGACGACGGCTCGGTGCGCGACCAGGGCATCACCGCGTTCAAGAAGTTCATCGAGCAGGACAAGGTCGTCGCCATTCTCGGACCGACGCTATCCGCCGTCGCGGCGGGCGCACACCCCGTGGCCCAGGCCGGGGGCGTTCCGGTCATCGCGATCTCCAACACCGGCCTCGGGATCGTGGGCAAGTGCGACTACGGTCCCTGCGACTGGATCTTCCGCGCCTCGCTGGGAGAGCAGTCCGCGGTACCGGAGACGGTGAAGGCCGCGACGCAGAAGCTAGGACTCAAGAAGGTCGTGATCATCTACGGCGACGGCAAGTTCGAGCTGGACGACCTCACCATCTTCAAGGAGGCGTTCAAAGCCAACGGCGTGGCCGTCGCGAAGGAGATCGCCTACACGGCGAAGGACGTCGACTTCGCGCCGTTCGTCACCCAGGCGAAGGGCGAGAGTCCTGACGCCGTCGTTGCCTCGTCGCTCGCGGGCCCCGCCGGGAAGATCCTCGACGAGGTCGCCAAGCAGATGCCCGGCAAGCGCGTGATCGGCGGGAACGGCCTCAACTCCGCCGCGCTCCTGTCGAACGCGAACGCTGGGCTGATGGTGGTGGGCACCGCCTGGTCCAAGGCGAGCACCGACAAGACGAACACCGATTTCATCGCCGCGTACAAGGCAAAGTTCGGAGCGGATCCGGACCAGTTCGCCGCGCAGTCTTACACGGCGATGATCGTCCTCGCCGACGCGCTCAAGCGTTCGGGCAACGCGACGGACCGCGCCGCGGTGAAGAAGGCGCTCGAGAGCGTCTCGAATCTCGCGACCCCGCTGGGCCCGTTCTCCTTCACGTCCGACCACGACGTGAAGCAGCCGACGTTCGTGATGACCGTGAAGGACGGTCAGTTCACACCGTTCCAGTGAGCGGCGGGGCTTAGACCCCGGTGGCCGAACAGCTCTACAACGCGGTCTTCATCGGCAGCATCTACGCGCTGTTCGCCCTCGGCTTCGCGCTCGTGTTCAGCGTCCTCGACATCCTGAACCTCGCGCATCCCACGGTCTTCATGCTCGGCGCGTTCGTCGCGCTCTTCGCGATCGGCACGCTCGGCCTGCCCTGGTCCGTCGCGCTTGTGGTCGCCCTCCTCGTCACCGGTCTCTTCGGCATCGTGCTCGATCGCGTCGCGTTCGCACCGCTTCGACGCCGCGGCGCGCCGGCGCTCTCCTCGATGATCTCGAGTCTCGCGGTCAGCCTCATCGTGGTGCGCCTGGTGGAGCTCCGCTACGGCGGGGACTTCATCACGTTCCCCGCCGGCGCGGTCCCGGCGTTCGTGTTCCGCGTAGGTGACGCGACGTTCGAGGGCATCCGTCTCGTGATCGTCGTCCTCTCCGTCGCCCTCATGCTCGGTCTGACGTACGTTCTGCAGCGGACCCAGCTCGGGCGCGATCTGCGCGCTCTCGCGGAGAACCCGCGAGCGGCACGGCTTCTCGGCGTGGACGTCGACCGAGCCATCGCCGCGACGTTCTTCGTGTCGTCGGCGCTCGGCGGCCTGGCCGGTGTGCTCCTCGCGTTCGCGTACAACACCCTCGATTCCAGGATGGGCGTGCCGCTCGAGCTGCGGGCGTTTACGGTCATGGTCGTCGGAGGCATGGGAAGCCTGCCCGGCGCCGTCATCGGCGCGTACATCCTGGGATTCGGCGAGGTCGCGAGTCTCGTCTATCTGCCGACCGAGCTGCGCGACGCTTTCGCGTTCGGCCTGCTCTTCCTCGTGCTCGTCGTGCGTCCGACCGGACTGCTCGGGCAGAGATCGCCGGACCGCGTCTAGTGGACGCCATCCTGGATTTCCTGCGCACCTACTCGACGACCATCGCCGTCATCGGCGTCAGCGCTCTGCTGGCGCTGTCCGTTTGGGTCACTCTCTATGCGGGCCAGCTCACGCTCGGCAACGCCGCCTTCATGGGTGTCGGTGCGTACGTGTCGGCACTCCTCGGCCGGCACCTGGGAACGCCGTTCCCGATCGCCCTGCTCATCGGCGCGTTCTCCGCAGCGGTGCTTGCGCTGCCGCTCGGGGCGATCGTGTTCCGCCTTCGCGGCGTGTATCTCGCGATCGCAACGCTCGCGTTCGGCGAGATCGTGCGGGTCATCCTGCTCGCGACGCCGATCACCGGAAAGGGCCAGGGCCTGAACGGCATCCCGCCCAAGACCGAGCTCTGGCACATCTATCTGTCGCTGCTGATCGTCGCGTACGTCCTGTGGAGGGTCCAGGGATCGACCATCGGGCGCGCGTGGGCGGCGATCAGGGAAGATGAGATCGCATCGGCGAGCCAGGGGATCGCGGTCGGTCAGCACAAGCTCGCCGCATTCGTGATCGGCGCGCTCATCGCCGGCTGGGCGGGAGGGCTCTCGGCGCACGTGACCTTCTCCATCGATCCTTCGGACTTCGGCTTCACCAAGGCGGTGCAGGTGCTGGTCTTCGCCGTCGTCGGCGGCGTCCCGAACGTGCTCGGTCCGATCCTCGGCGCGGGCCTGCTCACCGCGCTGCCGGAGCTGCTCCGCCCGCTGAAGGACTACCGCGACATCTTCCAGGGCGCGATCCTGCTGCTCGTCATCGTCTATCTGCCGCGCGGCCTCGTGACGTTCGTCGACGTCCGCCGCACCCGGCGCCTCTCACGCATCGGAGCGGTCGATGTTGCTTGAGACCGTCGGCCTCACCAAGCGCTTCGGCGGTGTCACCGCGGTCGATCGAGTTGACCTAGCCATCGTCGAGGGCGAGGCTCTTGGTCTCATCGGCCCGAATGGCGCCGGAAAGACCACGCTCATCAATCTCATCTCCGGCGTGGTCGGCTCGGACGGCGGCACGATCCGCCTCGCCGGCTCGGATGTGACGGGTCTTCCCGCGCATCGTCTGGCGGCGCTCGGCATCGCGCGCACCTTTCAGGGCGTCCGGGTGTTCAAGGGCCTCACCGTCCAGGACAACGTGCTGATCGGACGGCACACCCGCATGCGGCCCGACGTGCTCGCCCGGCTCGTGCCGCGTCCGCGAGAGGTGGCCGATCCTGATCGCGCCCGGGCTCTGTCGTTGATCGACCGTGTCGGCCTGGGCCGGCGGAGGGCCGAGGTCCTGGCGGGCGAGTTGCCGTATGGGGATCAGCGTCGACTTGAGATCGCGCGCGCGCTCGCCTCGGAGCCTCGCCTCCTCATCCTCGACGAACCCGCGGCGGGAATGAACGCGACCGAGTCAGGTGGGATGCGCGGACTGATCGCGAGTCTGCTCGCAGAGGGACTGACGGTCCTGCTCATCGAGCACGACGTCCGTCTGGTGATGGATACGTGCCAACGCATAGCGGTCCTCAACTTCGGCCGCAAGATCGCCGACGGAGCGCCCGCCGAGATCCAGCGCGATCCCGCGGTGCGCGAGGCCTACCTCGGCACTGAGGCGGTGGCCTGATGCTCCAGGTCGACGGATTACGCGTCGCGTACGGTCCGGTCGAAGCGGTGCACGGCATCTCGTTCAGCGTCGAGCGTGGCGAGGTCGTCACGCTCATCGGGGCGAACGGCGCCGGCAAGACGAGCACGCTCGCGGCGATCTCCGGGCTCGTGCGCCCGAGCGGCGGGCGTGTGGTGTTCGACGGGCGCGACCTCGTCGGCGCGCCCGCGCACGCGATCGTCGCCGCCGGTCTCATCCAGGTGCCGGAAGGCCGCGAGATCCTGGTGCGCATGACCGTCGAGGAGAACCTCTTGATGGGGTCGCGTGGCCGCGGCGGCGCGACCGCGCTGGACGGCGTCTGGGCACGGTTCCCGATCCTGCAGCAGCGTCGCGCGCTCACGGCCGGCAATCTGTCCGGCGGCGAGCAGCAAATGCTGGCGATCGCGCGGGCTCTACTCGCGTCGCCCCGCATGCTCCTTTTGGACGAGCCCTCGCTGGGGCTCGCACCGCTCATGGTCACGTCGGTCTTCGAGGTCCTCGCCGACCTCAAACGGCAGGGAACGACGATGCTGCTGGTCGAGCAAAACGCCCTACGCGCGCTGCGCTTGGCGGACCGCGCGTTCGTGATGGATCTTGGTCGGTTCACCGTGAGCGGTACGGGCGCGCAGCTCTTGCGGGACGAGGCCGTGGCCAAGGCGTATCTGGGGGGCTGAGGACTCGAGAAGCGTGCTGAGGTCTACATTGCCTCGGGGCCGCGCGGGTTGACGGTGGCCGTCGAATCTCGCTATGATTACGTTCCGCATCACGCCCGTAGGCCGATTCCATATAGGAGGTCGGGGCACGATCTTTAACAGCTGAAGAGTGGCAGGAACGCCAAGCGCGGTCTCGTTGATTTCTTGATCGAACTCGAAGCTTGAATGGACCGCCCGAAAGGGTGGTCTGATTTTTTGTCGGAGAGTTTGATCCTGG
>JBKPCZ010000056.1:0-11892 GCA_046727665.1 Chloroflexota bacterium | reverse complement strand
CCGCAGTTCTACATCCGCACCACCGACGTCACCGGCTCGGCCGAGCTGCCGGCGGGGACCGAGATGGTCATGCCCGGCGACAACGTCAACCTCACCGTCACGCTCATCACCCCCATCGCCCTGGAGGAGGGTCTGCGCTTCGCCATCCGCGAGGGCGGCAAGACCGTGGGCGCCGGCGTGGTGACGAAGATCCTGGAATAGACGAGTAATGGCAAAGCAGCGCATCCGGATCCGGCTCAAGGCCTACGACCACAAGCTGATCGACCAGTCCGCGGCGCAGATCGTCGAGACCGCGCAGCGCACCGGGTCGACGGTCACGGGCCCCGTGCCACTGCCCACGCGCATCGAGAAGTTCACCGTCATCCGCAGCCCGTTCATCTACAAGGACTCGCGTGAGCAGTTCGAGATCCGGACGCACAAGCGGCTCATCGACATCAACGATCCATCGCAGAAGACCGTCGACGCGCTCATGAAGCTGAATCTTCCGGCGGGCGTCGACATCGAGATCAAGCTCTAAAGGACGCAGGTATGACCGACGAGACGACGACAGAACAGACGAGCGAGACCGCCGCGGCGCCGGCGATGACGAAGGCCGTCATCCTCGGCCGCAAGGTCGGCATGCTCCAGCACTTCCGGCCCGACGGGTCGGTGGTCGGCGCGACGGTCATCGCGACCGAGTCGAACCTCATCACCCGCGTCGCGACCAAGGAGCGGGACGGGTACACCGCGCTGCAGATCGGCTTCGGCGAGATCGCCGAGAAGAAGATGTCGAAGGGCCAGCGCGGCCACCTGAAGGACCTTCCGCCCCTGCGGCACCTGCGTGAGGTCCGGGTGGACGACGTGACCGGCTTCGCCACCGGACAGCGCATCAGCGTGGCGAGCTTCGCGGTCGGCGACAAGGTGCACGTCACCGGGATCTCGAAGGGCAAGGGCTTCCAGGGTCCGGTGCACCTGCACCACTTCACGCGCGGGCCGAAGTCGCACGGCTCGGATCACCTGCGACGCCAGGGCTCGGTCGGCTCGGGCACGACGCCCGGCCGCGTTCTCAAGGGTCTGCGGATGGCCGCGCACCAGGGCGTCGACCGCGTGACGGTGAAGAACCTCGAGGTGCTGCGTGCCGACGGCGAGCGTTCGCTGCTCATCCTCGCGGGCGCGGTGCCCGGTCCCCGCAACGGAGTCGTGATGGTGAAGAAAGCCTGATGGCGAAGACCGAAGACCCGAAAGCCAAGAAAGGCGCTCCCTCGGCAAAGTCGGGCGCAGCAGCGCCAACGGCGAAGCCGGCGGTCAAGAAGACCACGGCCGCCAAGGCGACGGCGGCGAAGGCCGGCAAGCCAACGACAAGCGCAGCGGTCAAGGCCGGGCGCAGGGCCGCCCCGACGGCCAAGCGCGTCGTCGCGCGTCCGGTCACCCGCGTCGCGCGGCGCCCCGAGCCCGCGCGGCCACGCGAGGAGGTCCGCGAGGAGCAGCCGAAGCGCGAGAAGATCGCGGCGCGCCCGCTGCCGACCGCGCCGGAGGGTCAGGCGCCGCTCATCCTGGCCGATGGCTCGTCGTCCGGCTCGGTCGCCCTGCCGGCCGCGTTCCTGAAGGGCGCGTCGCGGGCGGCGACGCTGTTCCAGGCCTTCATCGCCGAGCGCGCCAACGCGCGGCTCGCGACGGCCTCGACGAAGAACCGCGCGCGCGTCGCCGGCGGCGGGAAGAAGCCATGGAGCCAGAAGGGGACCGGCCGCGCGCGTCAAGGGAGCATCCGCTCGCCGCTGTGGCGCCACGGCGGCGTCGTCTTCGGTCCGAATGGACGCCGGTACGCCCAGCGTATGCCCGAGAAGATGCGCCGCGCCGCGTTCGGCGAGGCCGTGAGCGAGCGCGCGGCGGCCGGCCGCGTGCTCATCCTCGAGGAGCTGCGCTTCGACGGGGAGCGGCCGCGCACGCGCGAGGTCGTCGCGTGGCTGGGCAAGATCGGCGACACCGGCCGCACGATGGTCATCTCGCCGGAGCTCGACGAGCGGATCGGCCGCGCCGTCGCGAATCTGCCCGATGTCGAGCTGCGCACGCCGATGTCGCTGCGGCTCTCGGACGTGATGGAGTCGGACACGCTCATCGTCACGCGCCCGGCGCTCGACGCGCTCGCGCTGCGCGCCGGCGAGCGTGCGGGAGCACGGGCATGAGAGGGACACTCGTGCTGCTGCGCCCGGTCATCACCGAGCGCTCGATGACCGAGACCGGCAGCGGCCGCTACACGTTCGAGGTCACGAAGGACGCGACGAAGCAGGAGATCGCGGCCGCGGTCGCTGAGGCGTTCAAGGTCGACGTCGTCGACGTGAACACCATGACGGTGCGGGGCAAAGAGCGGCGGCTCGGTCGCCGTATCGGGCGTCGTCCCGACTGGAAGAAGGCGATCGTGACGATCGCCGAGGGCCAGAAGATCGAGCGCTACTTCGTGGAAGGGGTCTAAAGGGTGCCGCTGAAGCAGTACAAGGCGACGACACCGATCCGCCGGTTCCGGCAGTCGGCGTCGTACGCGGAGATCACCAAGGACAAGCCCGAGAAGAGCCTGACCGAGCGCAAGCTGCGCCAGGCCGGCCGCAATGCGCAGGGTCGCGTGACCACGCGCCACCGCGGCGGCGGCGAGAAGCGACGCTACCGGATCGTGGACTTCAAACGGAACAAGGACGGCATCCCCGCGCGCGTGCTCACGATCGAGTACGACCCGAACCGCTCGGCTCGTCTGGCGCTGCTCGTGTACCGGGACGGCGAGAAGCGCTACATCCTCGCGCCGAACGAGCTCAAGGTCGGCGACACGGTGCTGTCCGGCCCCGAGGCCGAAGCGCGCGTGGGCAATTGCCTGCCACTGGAGAACATCCCGACGGGCACGACGATCCACGGCGTCGAGCTCCAGCCCGGCCGTGGCGCGCAGCTCGTCCGCGCCGCGGGCGGCATGGCTCAGCTCGTCGCGAAGGAAGGCGAATTCGCGCAGATCCGTCTCCCATCGGGTGGCATCCGCGTCGTCCAGGTGCGGTGCCGCGCGACGGTCGGGCAGCTCGGCAATGTCGAGCACGAGAACCGCAAGATCGGCGGCGCCGGGCACAAGCGCCGCATGGGCTGGCGACCGACGGTGCGTGGCGTGGTGATGTCACCGCGCGATCACCCGCACGGCGGCGGCGAGGCGAAGTCGCCGGTCGGCGGCATGGCGCAGACGCCGTGGGGCAAGCCGGCGATGGGTCTCAAGACCCGGCGCAACCCGAAGACGGATCGCTTCGTGACCGAGCGTCCGAAGAAGAGGAAGAGCAAGTAATGACGCGTTCCGTACGCAAGGGCCCCTTCGTCCACGAGTCGCTCAAGAAGAAGATCGAGCAGCTCAACGCGCGCAACGAGAAGAAGGTCGTGAAGACCTGGTCGCGCGCGTCGCTCGTGCTCCCGGCGATGGTCGGGCACACGATCGCGGTGCACGACGGCCGGCGTCACGTGCCGGTGTTCATCACCGAGAACATGGTCGGTCATCGCCTCGGCGAGTTCGCCCCGACGCGCACGTTCCGTGCGCACGGCCGCGGTGCGGCCGCTGAGACCGCCGCGACGGTGAAGCCGGTCCCCGGCGCGGGTGCGGGTGCATGACGATGGAAGTGCGCGCGTCCGCGAAGTTCCAACGATTCTCGCCGCGCAAGGCGAGGCTCGTGACCGACCTCATCACCGGGAAGTCGGCCGAGGAGGCGATCGCGATGCTCGAGAACCTGCCGAAGGGGACCGCGCTCCCGATCGGGCGCGTCGTGCGCTCGGCCGTCGCGAACGCCGAGAACAACTACAACATGACGCTCGAGAACCTGTACGTGAAACGGGCCATCGCTGACGAAGGTCCGCGCATGAAGCGCATCTGGATGCGAGGCCGTGGGCGGCGCGACACCAAGCTCCGCAGGACAAGTCACATCACGGTGATCGTCGACGAGAGGAAGGCTTAAGTGGGTCAGAAAGTCCACCCGATGGGATTCCGACTGGGATTCGTGAAGACCTGGAACGCGAAGTGGTACGCGGGTTCGAAGAGCTACCCGGTCCTCCTGAAAGAGGACGTGTCGATCCGCTCGGGCATCCGCGCGCGCCTGCGCGACGCGGCGATCTCGCGCATCGACATCGAGCGCTCGACGAATCAGGTCACCGTGACGATCCACACCGCGAAGCCGGGCGTCGTCATCGGCAAGGGCGGCGCGAAGGTCGAGGAGCTGCGCCAGGTGCTGGGGAAGACAACGGGTAAGGCCGTGAAGGTGAACATCTTCGAGATCCGTTATCCGGAGCTCGACGCGAACCTCATCGCGGAGAACGTCGCGCAGCAGCTCGAGCGCCGCGTGTCCTTCCGCAAAGTGCTGAAGCAGACCGTCCTCCGCTCGATGAAGTCCGGCGCGAAGGGCGTGCGCGTCGCCGTCGCCGGCCGCCTCGGCGGCGCGGAGATGAGCCGCCGCGAGTGGGAGCGCGAGGGACGCGTTCCGCTGCACACCCTGCGCGCCGACATCGAGTTCGGCCGCGCGATCGCGAAGACGACGTTCGGCACGATCGGCGTGAAGGCCTGGGTCTACAAGGGCGACATCGAACCCGCGCCGCGCCAGATCGCGCAGAACGCGCCCGGCAGCGGAGCCCAGCGTCCCGCCGCGCCGCCCGCGCCCTCTCCGGCGCCGGTCGCCGCACCGAGCGCGACACCGGCGGCGGGGGTCTAAGGCATGCTGCAGCCGAAGCGACTGAAGCACCGGAAGTTCCAGCGCGGCCGCATGAAGGGGCACGCGCAGGCCGGAGGGACGCTCGCGTTCGGCGACTTCGGGCTTCAGGCGCAGGAGCCGTGCTGGATGACGGCGCGCCAGCTCGAGGCCGCGCGGCGCGCGATCGTCCACCACTTCAAGCGCGGCGGCAAGGTCTGGATCCGCGTCTTCCCGGACAAGCCGGTCACGAAGAAGCCGGCCGAGGTCCGGATGGGATCCGGCAAGGGCGCGCCCGACCACTGGGTCGCGGTGATCCGCCCCGGCCGGATCCTGTTCGAGGCCGCGGGCGTGAACGAGGCGCTGGCGAGGGAAGCGCTGCGTCTCGCGGCGTACAAGCTTCCGATCAAGACGAAGTTCGTGTCACGAGAGGGGCAGGAAGGGGGCGGCAGTGCAACTGAAGGACATGCGGCGGCTGTCTGACGAGGAGCTCGCTGACGAGCTGAAGAGCGCCAAAGAGGAGCTCTTCGACTTCCGCTTCAAGCTGGCGACGCGCCAGCTGAAGAACTATCGCGGCCTGCCCGCCGCACGCCGGCGCATCGCGCGCGCCCTCACCGTGATGCAGGAACGAGAGAGAGCGACGAATGGCTGAGAAGACGACGAAGAAGACCACGGCTACAAAGGCGACCGCCACGAAGACGGCGGCCGCGAAGAAGACCACCGTCGCGAAGAAGACGACCACAACCACGACCGCTCCGCGCACGGCCGCGACGGCGACCGCCGCGCGCCCCGCCGCGCGCAAGACCGTGGTCACGCGCAGGCGCGCCGCGGCGACGGTGTCGCACGCAGCGGTGGCGACCCAGGCCGTCACCGGCTGGCGCCGCTTCCACCGCAAGACGAAGGTGGGCGTGGTCGTGTCGGCGAAGCAGGCGCGCACCGTCATCGTGACGGTCGAGCGCCTCCGCGAGCACCCGCTGTACAAGAAGGTGGTCCGCGTGCGGAAGCGCTTCGCGGCGCACGACGACGCGGGCGACGTGCGCGAGGGCGACCTCGTGCGCATCCAGGAGAGCCGCCCGTACAGCGCGACCAAGCGCTGGCGGGTGGTCGAGGTCATCTCGCGTCTCGGTGAGGCCGGCGCGGCTGCGCCGCGCGTCGCCGACGTCGAGAAGGCGCTGGAGGAGGCCGAAGGCGTCTCCGAGCTGCTCGCGAAGCCGGCCGAAGAAGGCCAGGAGGGCGAGGACGTGACGGAGGAGGCCGAGGGTTGATCCGCCCGTACACCCGCGTCCGCGTCGCCGACAACACCGGTGCCCGAGAGCTCTCGGTCATCCGCGTGCTCGGGTCGTCGACGGGCACGTCCGCCGAGATCGGCGATGTGTTCATCGCGACCGTGAAGAACGCGATCCCGAACTCGGGCGTGAAGAAAGGTGAGGTCGTGCGCGCGGTCGTCGTCCGTCAGACGAAGGAATACCGCCGCACCGACGGCTCGCAGATCCGCTTCGACGACAACGCGGCGGTCCTGCTCAATCCGCAGAACCAGCCGCGCGGGACGCGCATCTTTGGCCCGGTCGCGCGCGAGCTGCGCGAGCGCAACTTCATGAAGATCGTGTCCCTCGCGCCGGAGGTCCTTTAATGGCCAGCAATCTGCGCATCCGCAAGGGCGACGAGGTGGTCGTCATCGCCGGACGCGACCGCGGCAAGCGCGGCAAGGTGCAGGAGGTCGACCGCCTCTCGAGCACGGTGATCGTCGCCGGCGTGAACATCGGCAAGCGCCACACGAAGCCCAATCCGTCGAAGAACCAGAAGGGCGGGATCATCGATCAACCGATGGCGCTCTCGCTCGGGAAGGTCATGGTCATCTGCCCGCACTGCGGCGAGGCCACGCGCGTCTCGCACCGCATCGAGGAGGACACCAAGGAGCGCATCTGCAAGCGGTGCGGGGAATCGATCGTGGTCGAGGAGAAGGAGTGATGGCAGTCGCCAGCGCGCTGAAGCAGCGCTATGACTCGGCGGTGCGGGACGAGCTGCGCAAGCAGTTCGGCTTCAAGAACGTGATGCAGATCCCGCGGCTCGAGAAGATCGTCGTCAACATCGGGATGGGCGAGGCGATCGGCAACTCGAAGGCCATGGACGCCGCGGCGTCGGACCTCGCGCAGATCACGGGCCAGCGTCCGGTGGTCACGAAGTCGCGCCGCGCGATCTCGAACTTCAAGCTGCGCATCGGCATGCCGATCGGCCTGAAGGTCACGCTACGCGGCGAGCGGATGTGGCACTTCTACGAGAAGCTTGTCACCGTCGCGCTCCCGCGGATCCGCGACTTCCAAGGAATCCCTGACCGCAGCTTCGACGGCCGCGGCAACTTCTCGCTGGGTCTCAAGGAGCAGCTCGTCTTTCCGGAGATCGACTACGACAAGATCGACCGTCTCCGCGGCATGGAGATCACGATCGTCACCACGGCCAGGACGGATGAGGAGGCGCGCGCGCTCCTGCGCGGCCTCGGCATGCCGTTCAAGGCGACGACGAAGGGGGTGGAAGGGGCTTAGCCCCGCTCATGGCCAAGAAGAGTCTGATCCTCAAGTCACAGCGGCCACCGAAGCACAAGGTGCAGGCCTACCACCGCTGCCAGGTCTGCGGACGGCCACGCGGCTACATGCGCAAGTTCGGCCTGTGCCGGATCTGCTTCCGCGAGCGCGCGCTCATGGGCGAGCTTCCCGGCGTGACGAAGTCGAGCTGGTGAGAGGGAACGCATGACGAACGAAACGACCCCCACGCCTGAGACGACGCTCGAGCCGCAGGTCGCCGAGGGGCTCGCCCCGCGGCCCGCACCGAAGCGTCCCGCTCCGCAGAAGCCGAAGAAGCCGCGCGTCGGCGGCGCGCCGAGCGACCCGCTCGCCGACATGCTGACGCGCGTTCGAAACGGCGCGGGGGCGCGCCACGAGACCGTGACCGTGCCCGCGAGCCGCACCAAGCTCGAGGTGGCGAAGATCCTCAAGGCCGAGGGCTTCATCGCGTCGTTCGATCAGCCGTCGCCGCGCGAGATCGTGCTGAAGATGAAGTACATCGGGGGCAAGGTGCCCGCGGTCTCCGGCCTCCGGCGCATCAGCCGGCCGGGCCTGCGCGTCTACGCGCGCAAGACGGAGATGCCGCGCGTTCTCGGCGGTCTGGGCATCGCGATCGTCTCGACCTCGTCCGGCGTCATGACCGGCCGCGAGGCCGAGAAGAAGGGGTTGGGCGGGGAAGTCCTCGCCTACATCTGGTGATATGAGTCGGATCGGTCGTCTCCCGGTCACCGTGCCGCAGGGCGTCGACGTGAAGATCGACGGCCACTCCGTGCGCGTGAAGGGGCCGAAGGGCGAGCTCGTGCGCACGTTCCATCCGGACGTGAGCGTCTCGCGCGAGGACTCGACGCTCGTGGTGAAGCGCAAGGACGACGCGAAAGCCACGCGCGCCCTGCATGGGCTCACGCGCGCGCTGCTCCAGAACATGGTCACCGGTGTCACGACGGGTTACGCTCGTGACCTCGAGATCAGCGGCACGGGATACCGCGCCGTCCTCGCGGGGAAGAAGCTGCAGCTGGCGCTCGGCTTCTCTCACCCGATCGAGATCGATCCACCCGCCGGCGTCACGTTCGCGCTCGAGACGCCGCAGAAGCTCAAGGTCTCGGGCACCGACAAGCAGCTGGTCGGCGAGATGGCGGCGCGGATCCGCGCGTTGCGCGTGCCGGATCCGTACAAGGCGAAGGGCATCAAGTACGCGGAAGAGCGCATCCGGAAGAAGGCCGGCAAGGCCGGCAAGGTCGGCGCGAAGGCGTAACGGGGAGAGAGATGGCGAGAGCGACACGGAACGAGTCTCGGTCACGACGTCACGTGCGGGTGCGTGAGAAGGTCCGCGGGAGCGCGGCACGTCCGCGCCTGGCGGTGTTCCGCTCGCTCACCCACATCTACGCTCAGCTCGTCGACGATGACGCCGGCAAGACGCTCGCCGCCGCGTCGTCTCTCGACACGAAGGAAGCGAAGGGCAAGCGCACCGAGCTCGCGAAGAGCGTGGGCACGCTGCTCGGGGACCGCGCGAAGCAGAAGGGCGTCACCGAGGTCGTCTTCGACCGCGGCGGCTACCGGTATCACGGAAGAGTGAAGGCGCTGGCCGACGGTGTCCGCGCCGCGGGGGTCAAGCTCTGATGCCGAGGATCGATCCAACTCGTTTGGAGCTCACCGAGCGCGTCGTGCAGATCAACCGCGTGTCCAAGGTCGTGAAGGGTGGCCGGCGCTTCAGCTTCTCGGCCGTGGTCGTCGTCGGCGACGGCCGCGGACACGTCGGCGCGGGTCTGGGCAAGGCTGACGAGGTGCCCGAGGCGATCAAGAAGGGCATCGAGGACGCGAAGAAGCACCTCATCCTCGTGCCGCTCGTCGATCGCACGATCCCGCACGCCGTCACCGCGGACTTCGGCGCGGCGAAGGTGCTCCTGCGGCCGGCATCGAAGGGCACCGGCGTCATCGCCGGGGGATCGGTGCGCGCCGTGGTCGAATCCGCGGGCATCAGCGACATCCTCTCCAAGTCGCTCGGCAGCACCAATCCGGTCAACGTCGTCATGGCGTCGATGAAGGCGCTGGGCGTCCTGCGGTCGTCGCAGACGATCAAGGAGATGCGCGGCGTCGAGATCGGTCGCCGGACCGAGCCCGAGGTGGTGGCGCCGTGACGCGTCTGGTCATCCGGCAGCATCGCAGCTCGATCGGCGAGAAGATCGCCGCGCGCCGAACGCTCGTTGCGCTCGGCCTGCGGCGCACCGGCCAGACCGTCGAGCAGACGGATTCGGACGCCGTCCGCGGCATGCTGCGCCGCGTCGCGCACCTGGTCGAGGTGACTGACCAGGCGGGGACTCCGCCCCCGCCCCCGGAGGAGTCGAAGTGAGACAGCACGAGCTGCGCGCCCCGAACGGCGCGCGCAAGTCGCGTCGCCGCGTGGGCCGCGGAATCTCGTCCGGGCAGGGCAAGACCGCCGGCAAGGGCACGAAGGGTCAGCTGGCGCGCAGCGGTCCGGGCATCCCGGGCTGGTTCGAAGGCGGCCAGACCCCGATCCACATGCGCATCCCGAAGATGCGCGGGTTCAAGAACACGCGCTTCCGTTCGACGTACGTCGGCGTGAACGTGGGCCGTCTCGGCGACTACGCCGTCGACGGCAAGGTGACGCCCGAGACGCTCGCGGCGAAGGGCCTCGTTCGTCCCGACGCTCGCGTGAAGGTGCTCGCCGACGGCGACGTGAAGGACCGGTTCGAGGTGCACGCGCACGCGGTGTCCGCCGCGGCGCGGCAGAAGATCGAATCGGCCGGCGGGTCGATCGTGATCATCGGCGCCTAGCGGGATGGGCATGTTCAACGCGCTGCTCGAGGCGTTCCGCACCCCCGACCTGCGGAACAAGATCCTCTTCACCCTCGGCATGCTCGTGGTGTTCCGCTTCCTCGCGCACGTGCCGCTCCCGGGCGTGGACCAGCAGCAGCTGCAGCAGGTCATGAACTCCAGTCAGCTGCTCGGCCTGCTCGACCTCTTCTCCGGCGGCGGCCTCGCGAAGCTCTCGGTGGTCGCGCTCGGCGTGAACCCCTACATCAACGCGTCGATCATCATGACCCTGCTCAATCAGACCATCCCCGCGCTCGAGCGCCTCTCCAAGGAGGGCGAGTACGGGCGCAACCGGATCAATCAGTACACGCGCATCCTGACCGTTCCGCTGGCCCTGCTGCAGGGCATCGGCGTCGCGGTATTCATGCAGCGCTCGAACGTGCTCCCGGCCTTCGGTCCCGACAATCTGGGCCTGACGCTCGCGGTCCTCGCCTCGCTCACCTCGGGAACGCTCATCCTCATGTGGCTCGGTGAGCTGATCAGCGAGCGGGGCATCGGCAACGGGATCAGCTTCATCATCTTCGCGGGCATCGTGGGCCGCATGCCGACGACGATCTCGCAGACCTTCGAGGTGCAGCAGAACGTCTTCGCGCTGGCCTCGATCGCGGTGATCGCGGTCCTCGTCATCGCCGCGATCATCTTCATCCAGGAGGGGCAGCGCCGGATCCCGGTGCAGTACGCGAAGCGCGTCCGCGGCACGCGGATGTACTCCGGCGGCAGCACGCACATCCCGCTCCGCGTGAACAGCGCCGGCGTGATCCCGATCATCTTCGCGATCTCGATCCTGCTGCTCCCGAGCCAGGTGGCGCAGTACTTCACGAACAGCGAGACCGACTGGGTGAACAGTCTGGCCAACGGCATCGTCGCGGCGTTCGGCAACCCGGTCTTCTACAACAGCCTGTACTTCCTGCTCGTCGTGGCCTTCACCTTCTTCTACACGGCCTTCACGTTCGTGCCGAACGACGTCGCGGACAACATCAAGCGCTACGGCGGGTTCATTCCCGGGATCCGGCCCGGCCGGCCGACCGCCGAGTTCCTCGGACGCGTGGTGACGCGCATCACGATCGCGGGGGCGTTGTTCCTCGGCATCGTGGCGGTGATGCCCACGCTCATCGGCGACATCACCGGTGTCCAGACGCTCCGCCTCGGCGGCACCAGCATCCTCATCGTCGTCGGCGTCGTCGTCGAGACGATGAAGCAGCTCGAGGCGCAGCTGCTCCAGCGCAGCTACGAGGGGTTCATCCGCTAAGTGGGGCAAGGCGATCTCATCCTGATGGGGCCTCCCGGATCGGGGAAGGGCACGCAGGCGCGACGCATGGTCGATGAGCTCGGGTACCTGCAGCTCTCGACGGGCGATCTCTTCCGTGCGCATCTGTCGAAGGGCAGCGAGCTCGGCCGGCTGGCGCAGTCGTACATGTCGCAGGGGCAATACGTCCCTGACGACGTGACGGTGAAGATGGTGCGCGAGCGGCTCGCGCGCGTGCCGCTCTCGACGCGCATCGTGTTCGACGGCTTTCCTCGAACGGTCACGCAGGCCGAGGCCCTCGAGACCCTGCTCAAGGAGCGGGGCCGCTCGCTCGCCGGCGTGCTGCTCCTCGACGTGCCGCGCGAGGAGCTCTTCGCGCGCCTGTCGAAGCGCGCCTCCGTCGAGGGTCGGGCGGATGACACTCCCGAGGTGATCTCCACGCGCCTCGATGTCTACGAGGATCAGACCCGACCGCTCATCGGGTATTACGAGAAGCGTGGCCTGGTCCGTCGTGTCCCCGCGGTCGGGCGGATCGGCGACATCGCCACGCGGGTGAAGGCGGCGGTCGAATGATCACGTTGAAGAC
>JBKPCZ010000055.1:0-5690 GCA_046727665.1 Chloroflexota bacterium | reverse complement strand
GACATCTTGTCGAGGTCGGCCTTGCTCGCCGGATCGATCGCCACCGAGAACGAAGGCGGCGGGAACGCGATCGGCTCGTACAGGATCGGCGCGTCCTTGTCGGAAAGCGTCGCGTTCGTCGACGTGGCGGTGAGCTTCGGCACGGCGCAGATGTCGCCGGCGCCGACCTCGTCGGTCGCCTCCTGCTCCTTCCCGCGAAGGAAGAAGATCTGTCCGACGCGCTCGGTCTCACCCTTCGTCGCGTCGAACACCTGCGTGTTGTGGTGCAGCGTGCCCGAATAGACGCGGACGTAGCTGAGCTTCCCGACGAACGGGTCCGCGAGGGTCTTGAACACGAAGGCCGAGAACTTCTCCGACGGATCCGTCTTGCGGGCCGTCTCGTCCCCCGCGGGCGACTTCCCGATGACCGAGGTGTCCTCGGCCGGGGAGGGGAGCATTTCGCGGATCGTATTCAGCAGCGCCGTGTAGCCGACGTTCTTCGATGACGACGTCGCGACGACCGGGATGACCTTGCCCTCGCGCACGGCGGCGTGCAGCGCATCGCGCAGCTCGTCGTAGGAGAGCTCCTTGCCGTCGAGATAGCGAGTGAGGAGATCCTCGTTCGTCTCCACGATCGCCTCGACGAGCTGCTGGCGGAATTCACCCACGCTCTCCGCTTGGTCCTTGTCGATCTCCGCGATCGGCTCCTTCGGCCCCTTCAGCAGCTGGCCGTGCAGCAGGTCGATCGTCGCGGAGATCCCCTGGTGCTCGCCCACCGGTACGTGCAGCGGCACGACGCGGATGCCATAGGCCTCGCGCAGCTGCGCGAGCACCTGCTCGAAGTCGGAGTTCTCACGGTCGAGGCGGCTGACGACCACGACGCGCGGCGTCTTGTGGTCGTCGAGCTCGGTCCACACCAGCTGCGTCCCGACCTGCACGCCCGCAGACGCGTCCACGACGACCAGCGCGGCATCCGCGACGCGAAGAGCCGCGTGCTGGTCGCCGGCGAAATCGAGGAAGCCCGGTGTGTCGAGTAGGTTGATCTTGGTCCCGTCGTGCGTGAACGACGCGATGGCGATGTTGATGGTGATGCGGCGCTTTTGCTCTTCCGGATCGGTATCGAGGATGCTGGTCGCGTCATCGACCTTGCCGAGGCGGTTCGTGGCGCCGACGGCGTGGAGAAGGCTTTCGACGAGGGTCGTTTTGCCAGATCCGCCGTGCCCCACGACCGCCACATTGCGGATCTTCTCGGGTTGTATGAGGGCCAATATTCGCTCTCCCCAGTGCGTGTGCGTTGATAGTATTCGCGCGATGTCCGGACATTCAAAGTGGAGTCAGATCAAGCGCCAGAAGGGCGCGGCGGACGTCAAACGGGGCGTCGTTTTCACCAAGATGACGCGCGAGATCATGCTCGCCGCGCGCGAGGGCGGCCCCGATCCCGAAGCGAACTTCCGCCTACGACTCGCGATCGACCGCGCCCGGGCGGTGAACATGCCGCACGCGAACATCCAGCGCGCGATCGACCGCGCGACCGGTGGCGGCGACGGTGCCTCGCTCGAGAGCATCGTCTACGAGGGCTACGCGCCGGGCGGCGTATCGGTGATGGTCGAAGCGGCGACCGACAACCGCAATCGCACCGCCTCGGAGGTCCGCGCCGCGTTCACGAGGAACGGGGGGAAGCTCGGCGAGTCGGGATCGGTGCAGTGGCTCTTCGAGCAGAAGGGGATCATCGAGATCGACGCCGGCAAGCGCTCGCCCGATGACGTATCGCTCGTCGCGATCGACTCGGGCGCAGAGGATGTCGAGACCGACGGCAGCCTGGTGACCGCGTACACGACGCCGGGCTCGTTCGAGAAGGTGAAGACCGCGCTCGAGAAGGCCGGCATCACCGTCGCTTCGGCGGAGATCTCGATGCGCCCGACGACGACCGTGCGCGTCGAGGGCGATGGCGCGCGCAAGGTGCTGCGTCTGGTCGAGGAGCTCGAGGACCTCGATGACGTCCAGAAGGTCCACGCGAACTTCGACGTACCGGACGAGGTCCTCCAGCACGTCTAGCCGGAGCACCGTGCTCGGCATCGATCCGGGCACGACGGGTATGGGCTACGCCCTGCTCGATCTGGGCTCCGATCCACCCCGACTGGTCGTCCACGGTCTGGTGCTCACGCCACGAGGCGTGAGTGCCTCCCAGAAGCTGCTCGCGATCGCCACCGAGCTCGATCGGCTCATCGCCACTCACGAACCGAGGTGCCTTGCCATCGAACGCCTGTACTTCAACAAGAACGTGCGCACCGCGATGGCGGTCGCCGAAGCGCGGGGCATCGCGTTGCTCTGTGCCGCGCGGGCAGGTCTCGAGATCGCGGAGTACACACCGCAAGAGGTGAAGCAGTCGGTCACCGGGAGCGGCGGCGCGGACAAGCGCGCGGTGCAGCGCATGCTCGTGCACGTCCTCGAGCTCGCAGAGCCGATCACCCAGGACAACGTGGCGGACGCGATCGCCATCGCCGTCACGCACGCACAGCGCGTGAAGTTCTCGGCAGCGATCGCCGTCGCCACGTGACCGAGGAACCACTCCGCGGGGTCGCAATCTTGGACGGAGTCAGCAAGCCGGCGCTGATATTTCCGCTGACCATCGGCCACACACGGAGAGCGCGTCTTGGTCAGGCGGCGTGGGCGGTGTTGTTCGCCGTCATCGTGATCGCCCTCATCGTGGCTTTCTTCTCGACCTTCCGCCGCACGGACACGGTCGCCGTCGTCGTGCGGGCGGTCTTTGCGTCCGCCGCGGCGTTCTTCCTCCTGCTCTTCCTGGGTCAGGTCGCCGGCATACGGCGTCTCGGTAACGTCGCGCTACTCGATGAGGGCATCTACTGGCGCGGGGTCGTTGGATCGCTGTTCGTGCCCTGGGACAGCATCGCCGCGACCGGGCCGCACTCGTTCGCTGGATGTCTTTACCTCGGCATACGCGTGCAGCGACCCGCGGAAGTGCGCCCAGCCTGGGCGCGCGTCTTCCGGCCGCTCAACCGAAAGCTGGCAGGGTGGGACCACACCTTCCCGCTGTCGTTCATGGAAGCCTCCGCCCGATTTCAGCAGCTTGTCGAACGACGAGTCGCTGATCCTGAGGCCCGCGTCGTGGCCGAGGCGCTCGCGGAGTGATCGCCTACCTCAGCGGCGAGGTCGTCGCGCGCGGCACCGACCACGTCGTCATCGACGTCCGCGGGGTCGGGTACAAGGTGTTCGTTCCGCGGCATCCGACCGGCGACAGCGTCGCGCTGCACACGCATCACGTCGTCCGAGACGACGCGCAGCAGTTGTTCGGCTTCGACACGCGCGAGGAGCTCGCCCTCTTCGAGCTGCTCATCACCGTCCCCGGCGTCGGACCGAAGGCCGCGCTCTCGCTGCTGTCCGTGTCGAGCCCGTCGGCTCTGGCTGCCGCGATCGCCTCCGGAGACGCGGCCGCGCTCGCGCGGGCGCCCGGAGTGGGGAAGAAGACGGCGGAACGACTCATCGTCGATCTAAGGAGCAAGATCGGAAGGACCGGCCCCGAACGTGAGCCCACCGGCCTGCTCACCGAGGACGATGCGGCCGCGGCTCTCCAGGCGCTCGGCTACACCGCCGCGCAGGCCGTAGCTGCCCTCCGAGTGGCGCCGCCGGTGGGCTCGGCGAGTACGGAGGAACGGGTCACGGCGGCCCTGCGAGCCGCGGGGCGCGTCGGCGTCGCAGGACGGTGACTGGTGGCGACGCGGTCCCCCGTTCGGGCTAACTGGCTCCCGAGCGCCATGGCACCCTAGCGCTGGCCGCCGACCCGCCCGAAGGAGCGGGAATGGGTCGATTCTTGAGGGACGAGTCCGGGCAGGGTTTGGTCGAATACGCACTCATCATCGCCGTCATCGCGATCGCGATCATCGTCGCGATGATCTTTCTGAGGGACCAGCTGTCGAATCAGTTCTCGATGATCGGGAACAACCTCACATAAGGAAGCGGGCGGCGGCCGACCACCCGAGGTTGCTCCTCTTTGCTACAATTTCACACAACGGCAACCGGACGATGCCCGGGAGCCGCGGGCGCCGCTGAAAGTGGGTCGACCCCACTTTTTTTGTCGCCCGACGGCGAACCGGGCTGATGTCTCCGCGAAGCCGGGACCGATGGCTTGTCTCGCAAAGCTCGGGCCGATGGCTAATTGAAGAAGAGGGGAGCACCGGCGATGAACCGAGAACTTGTGACCGGTCTTGCACAGCTCTCCGCAGAGAAGGGGCTCCCCAAAGAGGTCGTCGGCGACATCATCGCGCGGGCGCTGAAGCGCGCCTACGGCGCCGAGGAGAATATCGACGTCAAGGTCGACATCTCGACCGGGGCGTTCAAGGTCTACCTGCTGAAGACCGTCGTCGACAAGGTCGAGGACCCCAAGCTCCAGATCCTCCTGGACGCAGCGAAGCGCATCAAGCCCGACGCGCAGCTCGGCGACATCATCCCGCTCGAGGAATCCGCGGCGGCATTGGGTCGTATCGGCGCGCAGACCGCGAAGCAGGTCATCCAGCAGTCGCTGCGCGAGGCGGAGCGCGAGCAGGTGTTCGCGGAGTACGCCGACCGCGAGGGCGACATCATCAACGGCCAGATCAGCCGCTTCGAGGCCGGCTCCGCGATCATGGAGCTCGGCAAGGCCGAGGCGATCCTCCCGCGCGCCGACCAGGCGCCGCACGAGCGCTACTTCATCGGCCAGCACCGCAAGGTCGTGGTCGTCGAGGTGCGGCGCACCCTCCGCGGGCCACAGATCATGGTCAGCCGCTCGCACAAGAATCTCGTGAAGCGGCTGTTCGAGCTCGAGGTGCCTGAGATCTACCACGGCCAGGTGGAGATCGTCGGCATCGCGCGTGAGGCGGGCTCTCGCACCAAGATCGCGGTCCGCGCGCGCCAGCCCGGCATCGACGCGCGCGGCGCGTGCATCGGTCAGCGCGGGCTGCGCGTGCAGGCGATCGTGAACGAGCTCGGTGGCGAGAAGATCGACATCATCGAGTGGAACGAGAAGCCCGAGCAATACGTGGCCAACGCTCTCGAGCCGGCCCACGTGGTCCGCGTCGACATCGTTACCGACGACAAGACCGCGTATGTGGTCGTCCCCGACCGGCAGCTCTCGCTCGCGATCGGCAAGGAAGGCCAGAATGCGCGGCTTGCCGCGAAGCTCACCGGCTGGCGGATCGACATCCGAAGCGAGTCGGAGGTCCGCGCCGAGCTGGAACCCGAGCCGGAGCCCGAGCCCGTCGCCGTCGCTGTGGAGCCGGCAGCGCCCATCGAAGAGGATGCGGAGCCCAGTCACGATCTCATCGCCGAGGTCGAGGCCGAGTCCGCGATGGCGGATGAGGAGGAGCTGGATGAAGAGGACCGAGCGCTCCTCGGAGGCAAGAAGAAGAAGGAACGCCGTTAGCCCGAAGGGGACCGCGGGCGTGGCCCGCCGGCCTCTTCCGCAGCGGACGTGCGTGGCCTGCCACAGCGTCCGCGCGAAGCGGGAGCTCGTGCGCATCGTGCGCTCTCCGGCGGGCGAGCTGGCGGTGGACCTTCGTGGCAAGGCCCCCGGGCGAGGTGCGTACCTGGACCCGGATCAGGCCTGTCTCGACCGCGGCCTGCGTGAGGGAGCTCTGGCCAAAGCGCTCGAGATCCCGATCGATCCCGCCACGGCGGAGCGACTAGCGATAGAACTAGAGCAAGCAGCACGCGAGCGA
>JBKPCZ010000054.1:0-15046 GCA_046727665.1 Chloroflexota bacterium | reverse complement strand
GCGTACAAGCGCGAAGCGCACGACTACTTCGAGCAGATGCAGGCGCGCGTCGCGACCGGCGTCGCCCAGACGGTGCTGCGCGTCTCGGTGCGGACGGCCGAACAGGCGGAGCAGACCGAGCAGCAGCAGGGGAGCGCGCCGCAGCAGACGTCGACCTCGGGGAATGGGACGACCACGACCGGCCGGAGCGACATGCGAACGAATAGGGATAGCCCAGGGCCGACTACGAACACGGGTAAAGCGAAGCTCGGGCGGAACGATCCGTGTTGGTGTGGATCCGGAAAGAAGTTCAAGAAGTGTCATGGCAAGTAGGGTCGTGCCGCAGCGGGTGACACCGCGATGAATTGGAGACAGCGGGCGCATCGCGAACGAGCGTTGAGACCGCGGTATTGCGGATACCAACCGAAGGCGGGCGGAGCGGGCCCGTTGCGAGAGAGCGATGCGCCCGCTGTCTATGCCGAGCCGCGGCAGGACCCGCGGCGTCCCTTGGCTGGCGCGTCGCACCAACGGCCGTGATACAGATCCCGTTCGATCCGAACATCCACATCGGTCCGATCGCGATCGCGTGGCACGGCATCTTCACCGCCGTCGGCATCCTGTTCGGCGTATGGCTTCCGCTGCGGATCATCCAACCGCGCGTCTCGGAGGAGGATGCCACCTCGGTCGCCACGTGGGGTGTGGCCGCGGGCATCTTCGGCGCAAGGATCGTGGCCGTGATCGATCGGTGGCAGTTCTATCTCGCGGATCCAATTCAGATCCTCCTGATCTGGACCGGCGGCATCGCGATCTGGGGCGGCGCGATCGGCGGCGTCCTCGGCGGGCTCTTCGTCGGCATCCGGCGCCGTCTACCGATCGGCTGGGGAGCCGACGCTGCCGCGCCCGGGATCGCGCTCGGCTTCGCCGTCGGGCGGATCGGCGACATCATCAATGGCGAGCACCATGCCGTCGCGTGCGAGCCGCCGCTGGGACTCTGCGTCGGCTACACGCATCCCGATACCCTCGGCCAGGTCGGCCCGGTGCATCTGGTCGTGGGTTATGACCTGGTCTGGAATCTCATCAGCGTCGTGGGTGCGCTCGCCCTGCGTGGCCGCGGTCTGCCCGACGGGCTGATCTTCTGGCTCGCTGCTGCGTGGTACGCGGTCGGTCGGCTCGCCCTCGGGTTCCTGCGGATCGCCGACCCGACCTACGTCTTCGGCCTTCGCGAGGACCAGGTCATCGCCATCCTCGTCATGGCGGCGGCGATCCCGATGATCGTCTGGCTGACACTGGTTCGGCGCGCGCCGGAGCCGGCGTCGATCTGATCGAGCTGCCGTTCGACCCGGATCTCGTGATCGGGTCGTTCCGTATCGCGTGGCATTCCGTCTTCGCGTTCCTCGGCATGCTCGCCGGCGCGGCAGTGTCGATCCGCTGCGCGCGCTACCTCGTGCGCGACGAACGGATCTATCCCTTCGCCATCGCGGTCGTCATCGGCGGGCTCGTCGGGGCGCGCATCGCGCACGTAACGGACAATCCGGCCCTGTACGCGAACGATCCGCTTCGCGCCCTTCAGTTCTGGAGCGGCGGCATCGGGACGATGGGAGCGCCGATCGGATCGACCGTCGCCGGCTACTTCGCCGCCCGCTGGCTTCGCCTTCCGATCGGGTTCATGTTCGACGTCAGCGTCATCGGGATCGCGCTCGGCGAGGCGATCGGGCGCATCGGCGACATCGTCAACGGCGAGCATCACTCCGTACCGTGCGTGGACCTGCCGTGGTGCGTCCGCTACACGCATCCGAACACGCTCGGGCAGAGCACCTCGGTACATCCCACGGGCGCGTACGACGGCCTGCTCATGCTCGCGATCTTCGTCGTGCTCTACGTCTACTGGCTCCGAGTGCGTGGCCATCCGCCCGAGAGCAGGGTCTGGCTCGCCTACCTGCTGCTGCTCGGGGGCGGCCGATTCCTCCTGTCCTTCCTCCGGACCGATCCCCTTGTCCTGGACGGGCTCCAGCAGGCCCAGATGCTCGGCCTCCTGTATTTGGGCGCAGGAGCGGTCACTTTGCCTGTGCTGGAGCGCCGAGCAGCCGGGCTGGCGAGGACCGGGCGAGCACAAAATCGCCAAAAACCCCTTCTCAAGGAGGTTTCAGACCGGTAAACTCGCGTACGGAAAGCGGCACACATCCGCGTGTGGGGAGCGTCATGAAAGAATGGATCGTCTGCGAGGACAACTGCCTCAAGTGCTCCTACGGCGCCACCCTCGACTGTGACGGCGATTGCCCGCGCTGCCCGCGCAACACCTACTGCCCGTGCGTGACCTTCGTCAGTTTCGCCGCCGGCAAACTGGCGCCGGTCGCCCAGCCCGTCACCACCACCTTCGAACGCCCGCGTAAGCGCTGAGGCGTCGTGACGGTGGACCCGGCGACGCTCGCCGCTCTGCGCGAGCGCATCGACCGTATGGCGGTGTTCCTTTGACCTTCCCACTCTCCGCAGCGAGGTCGAGCGTCTAGAGGCCGAGTCCTCCGCGCCCGATCTCTGGAACGACCGTCAGCGTGCGCAGCAGGTCATGAAACGCCTCGGCCTCATACGCGCGCGCGTCGAGCGGTGGGACTCCTTCCGCCAGCGAGCGGCGGATCTGGCCGAGCTCGCGTCGATGGCCGAAGACCCCGCGCTCAGCGCCGACCTCGAGCGCGAGCTGCAGGAGCTGGGCGCCGAGGTCGACAAGGCGAGCCTCGAAGCGCAGCTCGGTGGCCCCTACGACGAGCGCGACGCCGTCGTCGCGATCTCCGCCGGCGTCGGTGGAACGGACGCCGCGGACTGGGCGCAGATGCTCGTTCGGATGTATCTGCGCTGGGCCGAGCGACACGGACTGCGGGCCGAGATCGTCGAGACGACGCCTGGCGAAGAGGCGGGCATCCGCAGCGCCACGCTCACGGTCGAGGGGCCCTACGCCTACGGATATCTCAAGACCGAGCGCGGCACGCATCGCCTGGTGCGGATCTCTCCGTTCGATTTCCAGAGGCGGCGCCAGACCTCGTTCGCGCTCGTCGATCCGACCCCGCAGGTCGAGAGCGACGCCGAGATCGAGATCCGGCCAGAGGAGCTGAAGATCGATACGTACCGCGCGACGGGTGCGGGCGGCCAGAACGTGAACAAGACCGAGACCGCGGTGCGCATTACGCATCTTCCCACCGGCATCGTCGTGTCGTGCCAGAACGAGCGCTCGCAGCTCCAGAACCGCGAGACCGCGATGCGCATCCTGAAGGCGCGACTCCTCGAGAAACGCGTCCTCGAACAGGAGGCCGAGCAAGCGCGCGAGCGAGGAGAGATGCGCTCGGCTGACTGGGGCAGCCAGATCCGCTCGTATGTCCTCCACCCATACACGCTGGTGAAGGACCACCGGACAGGCGTCGAGGTCGGCGACCCGACGCGCGTGCTCGACGGCGACATCGACGTGTTCATCGAAGCCGCCCTGTCGCGACCGGCTGGCGGTGGCACACCGACTGCTCCGTAACGGCGCGTAACCGCATGGGCGCCTGGGGCGTACCCGCGTGGAGGTCGGATCATGATCAGCGCGAAAGATCTACGCGACTTCTTTGACGAGATCCGCGGCGAAGCGACCAAGCGCGCTTCGGACTTCGTCAGCGAGGCGAAGATGCCCGAGGTGAAGATCCCGGACCTCGGTCGCCGCGACGAGACGCCGGGCATCGTCTGGCTGGGCATCGGGCTCGTGCTTGGGGCCGTCGTCGGAATGGCGATCGCGCTCATCGCGGCGCCGTATCCCGGTGAGGAGACGCGCCGGCGACTCGGTCAGCAGGTCGACAAGATCAAGCGTCAGGGCGAGGAGCAGATCGAGCAGGTCCGCGCGGCGAGCGGCACCGGGAACGGCCCGACCGCGTACACGACGCCGACGACCGCATACGAGCGCACGTAGCCCAAGACCGCGGCGCGCCGTGAGCTGACGGTCAGGGCCGCAGCGCCTTCGCGAGCTCGATGAGCTTTTCGCGCGTGTTGAGCGCGGGCTCGTCGAGCACGCGCTCGAAGAGCACGTTCAGGATGCGGCCGACCTCAGGCCCGGGCGGGATGCCCAGCTCGCGCATGATGTCGTTGCCGTCGATCGCAAGATCGCGCAGCGAGAACGCATTCGCGGCGGCGATCTCCTCCTGCACCCGTTGCCAGAGCGCCTCCAGAGCGTACATGCGCGGCGAGCGCGCGCCGCTGCCGATGTTGTCCGCGCGCCGCAGCGCGAACAGAGCGGGGATGTAGTCCAGTCCGATCTTGCGGATGAAGCGGCGCACCGCCGCGTCGGTCCAATGCGTCTCGTACCAGAACATGTGATTGCGGATCAGGTGCGTGACCTCCGCGACCGTCTCCTTGTCGAACTTCCAGCGCCGCAGGATCTGCCGCGCCTTGAACTCGCCGACGAACTCGTGCTGGTGGAAGTGCCCGTCGGCGAACGTTTCGGGCTTGCCGATGTCGTGGAAGAGTCCCGCCAGGCGCAGCACGAGATCGCCGGCCTTCGTCGCGTCCATCGTCGCGAGCGAATGCTCGAAGACGTCCTGCGCGGCGACCTTGTCCTGCGGCGTCTTCTTGCAGTCCTCGAGCTCCGGGCACAGCACCGCGAGCAGGCCGACGTCCGAGAGCATCCGGAAGGCGACCGACGGTCTGGGCGCCGCGAGGATCTTCGTCATCTCCTGATTGATGCGCTCGCCCGAGAGCGTCGACGCGAGATGCGCGTTGCGCCGGATCGCGATGACTGTCCGCTCGTCGATCCGCAGATCCAGGAGGGTGGCGAAGCGGACCGCGCGCAGCATGCGCAGGGCGTCCTCGCGGAAGCGGTCCTCCGGATCGCCCACCGCCCGCAGGAGACGCGCGTCGAGATCCGACTGTCCGCCGAACGGATCGACCAGCTCGCCAGCGGTGCCGTCCTTTCCGGGACGCCACGCCATCGCGTTCATCGTGAAGTCGCGGCGCGACAGATCCTCCCTGAGCGAATCCGTGAACGCGACGTGCTCGGGGCGGCGATGGTCGGCGTAGTCGGCCTCGATGCGATACGTCGTGACCTCGACCTCGTGATCGCCCGAGCGGACGATGACAGTGCCGAAGCGATTCGTGTACAGGGACCTGGCGAAGAGCTTCTGGATCTCCTCCGGCGTGGCATCCGTCGCGATGTCCCAGTCCTGCGGATCGACACCGCGGATCGCGTCGCGCACGCAGCCGCCGACGACGTACGCGTCGTGGCCGGCCTCGATGAGCTTCGTCACGACGCGCTGAACGTCCTTCGGCACGCGCAGCTCGGTGATGGTCACGGTCAGAGTATCGCCGCGATCACTCCTCGCCGAGATACGCCTTGCGCACCATCTCGTTCTCCGCGAGCTTCTTTGCGGTGTCCGAGAGCACGATCTTCCCGGTCTGCAGGACGTAGCCGCGGTGCGCGATGGAGAGCGCCATGTGCGCGTTCTGCTCGACGAGCAGGACGGTCATGCCCTGGGCGTTGATGTCCTGGATCGTCTTGAAGACGAGCTCCACCAGCACCGGCGCGAGACCCATCGACGGCTCGTCGAGCAGGAGGACGATCGGACGCGCCATGAGCGCGCGTCCGATCGCGAGCATCTGCTGCTCCCCACCGGAGAGCGTGCCGGCGCGCTGCGTGAGGCGCTCCTTGAGGCGGGGAAAGAGCTCGTAGACGCGCTCGAAATCCTTTGCGAGCTCCGCGGCTGGATCGTTCCGAGCGTAGGCGCCCATCTCGAGGTTCTCTTTGACCGTCATGCGCGAGAAGATCCGCCGCCCCTCCGGGGAGTGCGCGAGCCCGAGCCGGACGATCTCGTTCGCGGGGACCTTCGTGAGGTCGCGGTCGCCCATCTTCACCGTGCCCTTGCGTGGACGGAGCACGCCGGCGATCGTTCGCAGCGTCGTCGTCTTGCCGGCGCCGTTGCTGCCGATGAGCGTCACGATCTCGCCCTTCTCGACCGTCAGCGAGATGCCTTTCAGCGCCTGGATGTTGCCGTAGTAGGTGTGGACCTGCTGGACCTCGAGGATGGGCATCAGGCGACCTTCGCCTTGCCCAGGTAGGCCTCGATCACGCGTGGATCGCGCTGCACCGCCTCGGGCTCGCCCTCGGCGATCTTGGTGCCGTGATCGAGCACCGTCACGCGCTCCGAGATGCCCATCACGACCTTCATGTCGTGCTCGATGAGCAGGATGGTGATCTTCCGCTCGTCACGCAGCCGCCGGATGAAATGCGTCATGCGGCCCGTCTCGTTCGGGTCCATGCCGGCCGTCGGCTCGTCGAGCAGCAGGAGCTTCGGCTCCGTTGCGAGCGCGCGCGCCATCTCGAGACGACGCTGGTCGCCGTAGGGCAGATTCTTGGCGGTCACGTCGTCACGCCCTTCCAAGCCGACGTACTTCAGCAGCTCGCGGCACAAGTCGCGCGTCTCGCGTTCTTCCCGACGCTCGCGCGGCAGCCGCAGGATCGCTTCGAAGGGCGTGGCTTTCATGCGCGAGTGGTGGCCGACCATGACGTTCTCGATCGCGCTCATGTTTTGGAAGAGCCGGATGTTCTGGAATGTCCGAGCGATGCCGATCTGCGTGATGCGATGTGGCGGCAGACCCGAGATGTTGCGAGCGCCGAACGTGATGGTGCCGCTCGTCGGCCGGTAGAGGCCCGCGATGACGTTGAAGAAGGTGGTCTTCCCGGCACCGTTCGGGCCGATGAGGCTCACGATCGAGCCCTCCGGGATGACGAAGTCGACGTTCGCGACGGCGACGAGCCCGCCGAACTGCTTCGTGACTGCGCGCGCCTCAAGAACGTTCGTCATCTCTCCACGTCCACCAGAACGGCCCGCTCCTGCGCGGCGACGCCTTCGCCCTCCTCCTCCGCGGCATGCAGCTCGGCACGCACGCGCGCACTCGGGAACAGGCCCTCGGGCCGCAGCAGCATCATCGCCACCAGCGCGACGCCGAAGATGAGCTGGCGCGAGCGGCTCACGTCCATCAGCTGAAGGTCGCTGTTGCCGATCGCGGCCCCGATCCCGTGCACGAGATTGGAGACCCAGTCGAACAGGATGCGGTCGACGCCGCCGAGCAGCAGACCTCCGGCGATCACGCCGCCGATGTTGCCGAGGCCGCCCAGGATGATCATGCAGAGCACGAAGATCGAGACCGAGAAGTCGAACTGCTCCGGTGCGATGACCTGGAGGTAGCTGGCCCAGATCGATCCGGCGAACCCTGAGAAGCTCGCGCCGAGCGCGAACGCGAACAGCTTCGTGGTCACGAGATTGACGCCCATCGAGGCGGCGGCGACCTCGTCCTCGCGCATCGCCGCCCAGGCGCGTCCGACGCGCGACGTCCGCAGCCGGGCGGTGATGAGCACCGACAGCATGAGGACCGCGACGATGAGGTAGTACCAGGGGATCGGGTCGACGGCGAAGAGCAGGCCGGGGATCTCCGGATAGCCGATCGGGTTCATGCCCTGAGTGCCCTTGGTGATCTGCGGCGTGTTCTTGATGACCAGGGGCACGATCTCGCCGAATCCGAGGGTCACGATCGCCAGGTAGTCGCCCCGCAGGCGCAGCGTCGGCGCGCCGAGGAGCACGCCGAAGACCGCGGCGACGGCGGCGCTGATGAACATCGCCAGGAAGAAGTTGACGTGGTTCCCTTCGCGGACGAACCCGATCGGGCTCACCGTCGAGGTGAGGAAGGCCATCGTGTACGCGCCGATGGCAAAGAAGGCGGCGTACCCGAGATCGAGCAGCCCGGCGAAGCCGACGACGACGTTGAGGCCGAGCGCGAGCACGATGAACAGCGTGATCGGGATGGCCTTCGCCTCCCAACCGAGGCCGAGCGCGCTGTTGACGAGCGGGAACAGCAGCGCCGCGCCGATGCCGATGATCGTTCCCCACATCTTCCGCTCGCGCGCCTTGCCGGTCGCGGTGTACCACCAGCCAAGGGTCGAGCGGCCGCGCGACGGCGTGGACACGTTGGACGGTTTGGACGGCTTCGACGGCTTGGGTCTCATGCCTTCTCTCCGGTCTCCTGGCCGAGGAGCCCGGTCGGCTTGAAGACGAGGATGATCACCAGGAGCGAGAAAACGCCGACGTTCTCCCACTCGCCACCCGCGTAGGTGACGGTGAGCGCCGATAACAGGCCGAGCACGAAACCGCCGAGCGCGGCACCGGTCACGTTGCCGATCCCGCCGAGGACCGCCGCGGTGAACGCCTTGAGTCCCGCGGTGAACCCGAGCGTGAACACCGTGTTGTTGTTGTACAGGCCGTACATGAGGGATGCCGCCCCGGCGAGAACCCCGCCGAGCAGGAACGTGAACGCGATGACGCGGTTCACGTCGATGCCCATCTGCTGTGCCATCTCGCTGTCCTGCGCCACCGCGCGCATGGCCTTGCCCATGCGCGTGCTGCGGATCACCCAGGCGAGCCCGAGCATGAGCGGGATCGCGATCGACAGGACGAAGAGGTCCTTGAAGGTGAAGCGGATGAGCGATGTGAAGCCGAAGAGCTGGCTCACGACGTCGTACTGCGGGAGGAGATCGGGGAAACGCCGCGGCGTCGGACCCTGCCAGAACAGTCCGATGTTCACGAAGATGAAAGAGACGCCGATGGCGGAGATCAGCGGTGCGAGTCGTGGCGCGCGGCGCAGCGGACGGTAGGCGATCCGCTCGGCGAGGACGTTGAGCACGCCGCAGAAGATCATCGCGGCGATCATCGCCAGCAGCAGCGCGAGCCAGGGTGTCCCGGTCGTCCCGACCTCGGTGCTGAACCCGAGGAGCGTGAGCGTGCTGAGACAGACGAAGGTGCCGAGCATGAAGAGATCGCCGTGCGCGAAGTTGATCAGCTCGATGATCCCGTAGACCAGCGTGTAGCCGAGGGCGATCAGCGCGATGAACGCGCCATTGGTGATGCCGATCATCACGGCCGCCAGGAAGAGGTCTATGTTCCACCCTCCTCGGACGAGAACGGGGCGGGAGACCGGATCTCTCCGGCTTCCCGCCCCGATTCTGCACTAAGGCATGTGCCCCGCTACTTGGCCGCGAGCTCCTTCACGAACGCCCAGGCGCCGCTCTTCGCGATCGAACCTGAGAACTGGGTCAGCGTGGTGTCGCCGCTCGCGTCGAACGACCACTTGCCGAGGACGCCGTCATAGTCCTTCGTGCCCATGACGTTGGCCTGGACCGTCGCGCGGTCGTCGGCCTTGTCGCCGGCCTTGGCGATCGCGGCGAGGACGACCTTGGCCGCCTCGTAGCCGTAGATCGCGTAGGGGTTCGGGTTGTTGTTGTTGAACTTGGCGTTGTAGTTCTTCAGCCACTCGGTGGCCTTGCCGGTGTACTTCTCCGGCGGAACGCCACCGAATGTGGAGTACACGCCCTCACCCTGCGGGCCGGCCTGCTTCAGGAACTCGGAGCAGTTGATGCCGTCCGGGCCCATGAACTTGACCGTTGGTGCGACGGCCTTGAGGTCCTTCACCAGGACAGCCGGGTTGTTGTCGACGATGCCACCGTAGTAGACGAGGTCCGCGCCGCTGTCCTTGATCTTGTTGGCGAGCGCGCGGTAGTTGTCGGCCTTCTGCGCGCCTTCATATCCGGCCTCGGTCAGGCCAAGTGCCTTGGCCTTGGCGCGGAACACGTCGGCGATGCCTTTTCCGTATAGCTCGGTGTCGTGGACGATGTAGACCTTCTTGGAGCCCAGCTCCTGGGCCCAGGTCGCGCCCACGGCGCCCTGGATGTCGTCGGCGGGAACGACGCGCGCGTAGTTGCGCTTGCCGTTCGGGTAGTACTTGCCTGGCTCGTCCGGCTCGGCGCCCCTCTCAGGGCCCTTCGTCAGACCCGGGTACGTGTTGGCCGGCGAGACCATCACCATGCCCGCCTGGTTGAGGAGCGGGATCGAGACTTTCGCCGCGCCGGAGTTGTACGTCCCGATGTAGGCCACGACCTGCTTGTCGTTGATGGCCTTGCGGGCGTTCTCCGCCTCCTGCGCCGCGTCCCATGAGCCCTTCGCCGCCGTCGCGTCGTCGAGAGCGTCATAAAGGACGGTGACGTTCGTGATCTTGGTCTCGTCGATCGCCATCTTGATCGAGTTCACGATCTCGACGGTCTGCGTGCGCGAGGCCCCGGTCATGGGCAGGCTGGAGATGATCTTGACCGTCTTGGCGCTCGACGCGCCGGTCGTGCCACCCGTACCGCCACCGCCACACGCGCCCATGACGAGCGCGAGGGCCGTGATGGCCGCGGCAGCGGCTGTCCATCGTCTCTGCATGCGAACCTCCCGAGCGGTCTGGTCGGATATGGCTCGACCCCGGCGGGCCGCCTCCCTGCCCCGACAGCCGCGTGATCGCGTCAGTCTGGGGTCGGGCGCGCCGTGCGTCAACGAAGACACGGGGACCCTTGGTAGGCTCGGCGGATGCGGCACCGCCGCGCTACCGGACTCCTCGTGCTCCTGTTCATTGTCGCGGGCTGCTCGGCGCAGCCACCGCAGCTGACGCGCGCGACGCCGCTATCGACGACGCCCCCCGATCGTGCGCCCGCCGGGCTTCCCTCGGGGAAGATCCTCTTCAGCAAGGGCGGCCTCGATCTGTGGACCGCGGCGCCGGACGGCACTGGCCGAGCCGGGCTCACCAGCGACGGCGCCGCGGCGGGAGGCTATCTCGGCGGGCGCTGGTCGCCTGACGGGACGCTCATCGCCGCTGAGCGCGCCGTATCCGGCGAAGGCGGGAGCTCGCTGTTCCTCGTCAAGCCCGGCGCCGCGCCGGTGCGCCTCACGAAGCCCGACACCTTCCTCGACGGGTACGCGTGGTCACCGGATGGTCGCTACCTCACGTATGGCGAAGTCATCTCGGGCGGCACCGCGGCGGCGGGCGGGTCGCTCGCCGGCGCCATCGGCGATGTCCATCTCTATGACGTGACCACCGCGACGGACATGATCGTCGGACCGGGAACGCATCCGGCGTTCACCCCGGACGGCCTGCGGATCGGATACGCGCATGTCTCGGGCGCGATCGCGCTCGCCGACCTGCACGGGCTCGCGGCCGGGGCCGCGAAGGAGTTCCCGACCCAGATGCTCGTCACGCTGGCCGACCTCACGCGCTACTCGACGACGATCGCGCCGAAGGGGATGGGACTCATCGGCGGTCCGCAGTTCTCGGCGGACGGCAGGCTCATGGCCTATGCGGCGATCGAGAAGGGTCCGATCCTCGACGCCGAACAGATCGTCTACACGCAGGAGCCCGTGGCGGGCGCGCCGCCGAAGCTGTGGGTAATCGGGAAGACCGGCGCCATCCACCACGTCGCCGATCTGCGCTGGTCGCCGACCGCGGCGGTCCTGGCCTATTCGATCATCAACGCACAGCCGCATCACCACTGGCTCAGCACCATCGAACCCGGCAGCGGGCAGCGCCGCGAGCTCTACGACTCCACCAAGCACTTCCTCGACTTCACGTGGTCACCCGACGGCGCGCTCATCCTCGTTCAGGTCGATGACGGCGATGAGTGGCTCTACTTCCGACCCGACCGGTCCGGACCGATCGGCCGCGTCGCGCCCGGCGGTTGGCGACCGGACTGGTGCCGCTGTGCCCCGCGCGCCTAGCGCCCCGAAAGGTCGGACCGCGCGACGCGCCCGTGAGGATCCGGCGGCCCGGCGCCGCCGCGCGCGCGCGATCCTGACGCGGCTCGCGAAAGCGAATCCGGACTGGGGGCCGACGCTCGAGTTCTCGAGTCCGTTCGAGCTTCTGGTGGCGACGATCCTCGCCGCTCAGGCGCAGGACCAGCACATCAACCAGATCACGCGCGGGCTCTTCGCGAAGTACCGCGGACCCGCCGACTACCTCAGGGTCCCGGTCGAGGAGCTCGAGCGCGACATCCACGCCACCGGGTTCTTCCGGATGAAGACGAAGGCGATCCGCGGCGCCTCGGAGCAGCTGCTCGCCGAGTTCGGCGGCGAGGTGCCCGGCGACATGGACTCGCTGGTGCGCCTGCGCGGCGTCGGTCGCAAGACCGCATCGATCGTGCTCGGGAACGCCTTCGGTGTGCCGGCGATCGCCGTCGACCGCCATGTCGAGCGCGTCGCCACCCGGCTCGGCTTCACGCGCAAGGGGACGGACGGCATCGAGGAGGAGCTGCGCTCCCTCTACCCGAAGAAGGACTGGGTGAAGGCGACATGGAATCTCGTGCTGCACGGCCGTCGCGTCTGCACGCCGACGCCGCAGTGCCCGATCTGTCCGGTCATCGACCTGTGCCCCTATCCGAAGAAGACCAAAGCCGCGCGCACCACCCGCCCAGCGCCGCAGCGGCGATCAGCAGCGCGTCGGACACGATGACCGCGACCGTGTCGGCGAGCGCATCCCCGGAGGAGCTGAGGGCCGGTACGAGACCCAGCGCCTCGCACACCACGTAGCCCGCGCCGACCAGCGCGCCGTGGTAGATGTGGGCCGCTTTGGCCAGTTTTCCGGCCAAAAGACCCGAAATGAGGAGACCGGAAACGGTCGCGACCGCTGCCGGGATCGGGGGCAGGACGACCGCGCCGAGGAGCCCGATGGCGACGGCGAGGACGACGCCCGCGAGGACCGCGGGCCAGCGGAGGTGGGGCATCGCGCGCTGCGCGTCGATCACGCGACTGTACGACGTGACTGTTCCCAAAAAGAAACCGATCCGCGAGGCCTACGCGGATCGGTGGGTTCGCGAAAGGTGCCAGATCGGAATTAACAAGTGCGACGATCGCTCGTCGCTCTCAACACTTACTTCTTCTTCGAGGACTTCTTGGACTTCTTTGCAGCCTTCTTCTTTGCCGGCATCAGTGAATCACCTCCTCTTGGCCACGCATTGTCGGTATATAGACACACTCGCGTCACAAATGTCAACACATGAGAGGTCCTAGGTCGAGGGCGGACTCGCTCCTCGGAGCTTCTCGATGACGCGCTCTCGGAGCTGCGTCGGCGCGACATCGGAGGTGCAGCACTCGCGAAGACGGTCGAGGAAGCGCGCCTCGAGGCCCAACTGATCGCCGCAGTCGTCGCAACCGGAGACGTGGGCGCGCATGGCGGCGAGGTCCTTCTCATCGAGCTCGAGGTCGAGAAAGGCGTAGAGCCGCTCGACGCAGTCGTTGCAGTCCATGTCGCCCTAACCCTTCTGCGGCGTCCGCACGGCGGCGATGCCGCGCTCGCGGGCGAGATCGTAGAGGCGCTTCTGGAGGAACTTCCGGCCTCGGTGCAGCCGCGACATCACCGTGCCGATCGGGATACTCAGCATCTCCGCGATCTCCTTATAAGAGAAACCCTCGACGTCGAGCAGGACGGTCGTCCGGAACTTCTCCGGCAGCTCCTCAAGCGCGTCGGTCACTTCGGTATCGACCACGCCCTTGAGCAGCTCGGCCTCGGGGTCGGGCGAGGAAGAGGCCGAACGGTCGTCGACCATGCGGCGGTACAGCGAGAACTCGTCGACGCCCTCGAGATCCGTGACCTCGGGCTGGGCGGCCTTGCGGCGGTAGGTGTTGATGAAGGTGTTCGTCAGGATCCGGAAGAGCCAGGCCTTCATGTTCGTGCCGAGCGTGAACTGGTCGCGGAAGCGGAACGCCCGGATATAGGTCTCCTGCACGAGGTCCTCCGCATCGGCCTCCGACCGCGTCATGCGCAGCGCGGTCCGGTAGAGCGCGTCCAGGTGGCGGAGCGCCTCCGCCTCGAACTCGTCGGTCGCCACCTGCCCACTCTATCGAACGTCATCGCCGTGTCCGGTCATTCCCACAGTGCGGCGAGCGGTCGGGCAGCTTCGTGACCCGAACCGTCGATACTCGGTCACGTGGCGGCTGATCCAGGCGACGAGCTGGTGCGGATGGTCAACGAGCGCCACGGGACCGACTTCAGTCTCAGGCAGCGGTTCGACTCTTCGGTCAATTCCGGTGCGCTCCTGGTCAACGGCGCCGACGGCGAACGCATCCTGAAATGGGTCGGCACGCCGCAGTCGCTCGAGGCGCAGCGGAGGGCGCAGCGCGTGACGCGTGCGCTCGCCGCGAAGGGGTATCCGGTGCCGAAGTACGAGCACGTCGAGCCGCTCGGCGACGGCGGTTACGTCGTCATGACGCATCTTCCCGGTGAGCCCGCCGATTTCCGTGAGCACGGTCTCGCGCAGACCGAGCGCGTGCTCCAGCTCAATCGGCTGCAGTACCGCGCGGCCGTCCTTCCCGCGGCGTGGCCCGCGGAGATCGCCAGCGCCATCGCCGTCGGCGGCGACGGCTACTGCCATCCCGATGCGATGCGTGAGCACTCACCGCAGGCGGCGGCACTCCTCGCGGAGCTACAGCGCCTCGGTGCCGAGCACGCCGGCGTGCCGACGCTGACCGACGGCGTCGTGCACAAGGACCTCAATCCCTCCAACGTGCTCGCCGTCGGCGCGCACATCACGGGCGTCGTCGACTGGGAGAACACGACTTCAGGTGATCCGGCATACGACGTCGCGTATCTGTGGTTCTGCATCTACGACCACGAGGATTGCCGCGCCGCGCTGTGGCATCACCTCGTCGGCGTCGCCGAGCCCCCGACGATCGCGCTGTACGCCGCGCACATCATCATCGGCTTCGTGAGCGGCGCGATCGCGCACCATTCGGAGTGGCGCGACCGCCGTCTCGCCGCGGCGACGCCCGCTCTGCGCGACATCGCCGGACTTGGCATCCGCGTCGAGATGCTCTAGCGGCCTACTGCGAGACTGGTGGCATGCGCATCTTGGCGCTCAGCGACGTCGTCGACGAGCGCGCCTACGCGTCGGTCGGCTCGCGCGCCGGACGCGTCGACCTGATCCTGGGCTGCGGCGACCTGCCCTACGACTACCTCGACTACGTCGCGACCGAGCTCGGCGTGCCGCTCTTCGCCGTCCATGGGAACCACGACACGCCGCCTGAGCTCCTCGAGGATCCGGCCATCGCCGTCTGGTGGAAGGGCATCAACATCCATGGCCGCGTCGTCGCGCTGGACGAGGTGCTCGTTGCCGGGCTGGGGGGCTCGCGCCGCTACAACAAGGGGCCGTATCAGCTCAGCGAGCCCGACATGTTCTTCGCGATCCTGCGCATGGTCCCAACGC
>JBKPCZ010000053.1:0-6469 GCA_046727665.1 Chloroflexota bacterium | reverse complement strand
AGATGTGTATAAGAGACAGTCTTACGGGTGTGACCACGATCGGCACGCACGTCTATCGCCACGACCGACTGACCGGCGCGACCGTCTTGGTGAGCGTCTCGGCCAGCGGCGCGCCTGGTAACGACGTGAGTCGCGATCCGTCGGTCTCGGCCGACGGCCGCTTCGTTGTTTTCAGCTCATTCGCCACGGATCTCGTGCCGGGCGGCACGAACGGTCAGTCGCAGGTCTTCGTCCGCGATATGCAGGCGAACACGACGCGGCTCGCCAGCGCTGACGCGTCCTCTATCCAGGGCAATCTCAGCAGCGGCTTGAGCGGCCTGTCGGGGGCGCATGAGATCTCCGACGACGGCCGGTACGTCGCCTTTACGTCGACCGCCACGAACTTCGTCGCGGGCGCGAACGGCGCGCAGCAGGTCTACGTGAAGGACATGACCACGAGCGCGATCGTTCGTGCCTCGGTCAACGCGGCCAACGAGGCCGGTAACCTCAGCAGCCAAACCCCGGCGATCTCGGGTAACGGCCAATTCGTGGCCTTCCGCTCGGATGCCACCAACCTCTCGCCGAGCTCCAGCAGCTCGCAGGTCTTCGTGCGCGACCTCGTTGCCGGCGCCACGACGCTCGAGTCGCCGGGCGCCGCTGCCTTGGGCCGGCCTTCAACGGTGCCGACGATCTCGTCCGATGGGCGATACGTCGCCTTCGTGTCGGAAGCGCGGCTCGATCCGCGCGACTTCGATAACGGCACTCCGGACGTGTTCCTGCGCGACCGGGCCACGGGCGCGACGGTCCTCGTATCGCTGTCACCCAACTCGGTCGCAGGCGCGACCAGCCGCGCGCCCTCGATCTCGGGCGACGGTCGTTGGGTGGCTTTCGAATCGCTTGACAACCTGATCGTCGTTCCTGACGCGAACAGCACCTTCGACGTGTTCGTATACGACCGCACCAACGAGAGCGTCACGCTCGTGTCGCGGAACGACGCCGATCAGCAGGCGACGGGCGCCAGCTCAGGTCCTTCCGTCTCGTTCGATGGCGGCCTCGTGCTTTTCGCCTCGACGGCGACGAACCTCGTCGCTTCGTCCAGCTGCTGCACCCAGCTCTACGTTCGCATCCTCAGCGCGAACCAGGCGCCCGTCGTCAACGCCGGTCCCGACGAGACGGTCGCCGAAGGCACGGCGCTGAGCCGGACCGGAAGCTTCACCGACCTCGATGCCTCGACGACCTGGACCGCCACCGTCGATTACGGCTCGGGCCCGGTCGAGCTGGTGCTCGCGCCCGACAAGACGTTCACGCTCACGCACGACCCGTTCCCGGTCGGAACGTACGTCATCGCGGTCGCGGTCACCGACGACCCGCCGGCCGGCCTCACCGGCATCGATACGTTCACCTACAAGGTGACGAACGTCGTGCCTTCGGTGGAGCTCGGCGCGGACGCGTACCTCTACTTCGACGCGAAGCTCCTTCGCAGCGTCTGCCTGACCGATCCCGGCACGACCGTGCACCCGGCCGAGACGTACAGCGCCACGATCAGCTACGGCGACGGAACCACGGTGCAGGCGCAGATGACCGGTACGTACGGCAACTGCTTCTCGCTCGATCACACCTACGCGACGCCGAACACCTACGTGGTCAACGTCACGGTCTCGGACAGCAACGGTGGTGTGGCGGGCGACTCGCTCACGGTGCGGGTCTTCAATTACAGCTTCGCGTGGCTCGAGCCGGTTGAGGGCAACTTTGTGGTCGGACGCAACCTGCCCGTGAAGTTCACCGTGCGAGCGCCGGACGGCTCATTCGTCCTGGACCAAAGCGTCCAGGTCGACGTCATCGACGCGGCCGGCGTCGTCGTCGCCGGGCCGTACGTCTACGGCGACCAGCCCAGCCGAGGTGTGTCGGTCAGCGGCGATGCGTATCGCGTGAACGTCGACACGCGGAACCTCACGCCGGGCATGTACTGGCTGCGCGTGCGGTTCAACTCACCGACGCTCGTGGGCGAGTTCCTGCTCGGGACGACAGCCAGCCCGAGCTCTCTCAGGACGAACCGCTAACCCCCGCGGGACTTAGGCGCTGAGGGCCGGCGCTCTCGTCTTCGAGAGCACGGCCCTCGCGATCTCCAGCGCCGCGTCCACGTCCGCCGCCGTCACGTCGTGGTGGGTGACCGCACGCAGACGGGGCGAGTTGCCGAGGTAGCGCGAGAACCGCAGACCGCGCTCGGCGCACGCCTTCTGGAACGCGCCCGTCTCCATCCACGCCGAGTCGATCTCGAACGAGACGATGTTCGTGACCACCTTCGCCGCATCGATCTTCACCCCATCGATCTGGGCGAGGCCGTTCGCGAGCGCCTTCGCGTTGCGGTGGTCCTCCACCAGCCGATCGCGCATCTCCTCGAGCGCGACGAGCGCCGCGGCCGCGATGACGCCGGCCTGGCGCATCGCGCCTCCGAGCAGCTTGCGCACGCGGCGGGCCTTCGCGATGGTCTCCGCGTCGCCGCAGATGATCGAGCCGACCGGGGCCGCGAGACCCTTGGAGAAGCAGAACTGCACGGTGTCGACGCCTTGCGTGAGCGTCTTCGCATCGACGCGCAGCGCCGCGGCGGCGTTGAAGATGCGCGCACCGTCGAGGTGCACGCGCAGGCCGCGCTCGCGCGCGAGCTCCCCGATCGCGTTCGTCTGCTCCGCGGTGATGACGGTCCCGCCGCAGTTGTTGTGCGAGTTCTCGATGCAGATGAGCGCCGTGCGCGCGTGCATGCCCTGCGGCCGGACGGCCTTCCGGATGTCGTCGAGCGACGGCAGGCCATCGCGGTTGGGCACCAGCCGCGGAACGACGCCGCCAAGGACGAACGCCGCGTCCATCTCGTTCTGGTAGATGTGCGCGAGGTCGCCCAGGATGACCTCGTCGCCGCGCTGCGTCTGCGACAGGACGCCGCAGAGGTTGCCCATCATGCCGCTCGCGACATACAGGCCGGCCTCCTTGCCGACGGACTCGGCCGCGCGCTTCTCGAGCCTGTTGACCGTGGGGTCCTCGCCGTACTGGTCGTCCCCGACCTCCGCCTCGGCCATCGCGCGGCGCATCGCCGGCGTCGGCGTCGTGAAGGTGTCGCTGCGGAATTCCAGGATCTTCATAGGGCGAGCGCCTCCTTGATGCGAACGACCGCCGCCACGAGCAGCGGCGCGACGAGGATCGCGGGCAGGAAGTCCGCGACCTTCACGTCACGGATGGTGAGAAGTCTGAGACCGACGCCGAGGAGTAGCAAGCCACCAACGGCGCTCATCTCGCGAAGCTGCAGGTCAGACAGCAGCCCGGCCAGTGCCGCGGCGCCGAGCGCGAGCCCGCCCTGGTACAGAAGGATGACCGGGATCGTGAGGAGCACGCCCCAACCGAGGGTCGCCGCGAGCGCGATCGAGGTGAATCCGTCGAGCACGCTCTTGATCGCGAGGAGGCTCGCGTCACCGGTGAGCCCGTTCTGGATCGCGCCGAGGAACGTCAGCGGGCCGACGCAGAACACGATCGATGCGGTGACGAAGGCTTCGGCGACGGTGCTCTCTCCAGGCCTGGCGAAGCGGCGCTGCAACGCGGCGCCTAGATCGTTCAGGCGCCGATCGAGGCCGAGCAGCGATCCGACGAGGCCACCGAGCAGGATGCTTCCGAGGACATAGAGCAGGTTCGAAGAGTCGATCGCCAGCTTCGTGCCCATGGCCACCACGAACAGACCCACCCCGCGGACCACGTTCGCCCGCAGGCTTTCGGGAAGCCGGTCGCCGAGGACCGTGCCGAGCAGTCCGCCCACAAGTACGGTGAGGGCGTTGAGGAGCGTGCCCGAGAGCGCCGACAAGTCTGCGTAGTATGGGCGGCCCATGCAGCCGTCCGAGCAGCTTCGGTTCTGGGCCCACGAGCTCGCTGCGATGGCGAAGACCGGGCTCGAGTTCGCCGAGAACGACTACGACCGCGACCGGTTCCGCCGCGTCCTAGCGATCGGTGAGGAGATGGCCGCGATGACGATCGACACCGAGTTCACGCCGGAGCGGCCGTACCTGGCGGACGTGGGCATCGCGAGCCCGAAGGTGGGGTGCAGCGTCGCGGCGTTCGACGACGCGGGCCGGGTCGCGCTCATCAAACGCGCGGACAACGGACGCTGGGCGCTGCCCGGCGGATATGCGGAGGTCGGCTCGCCGCCTTCGGTGAACGCGCTGCGCGAGCTGCACGAGGAGACCGGTTTTCACGCCGAGCTCGAACGCCTCGTCGGCGTGTACGACAACAAGAGCCTGGGCGGCATCTCGCCGTACCAGTTCTACATCTGCTGCTTCCGCGCGCGCATCACCGGCGGCGACGCGACGCCCTCGGACGAGACACCCGAAGTCGTCCTCGCGGATCCTGGCGAGCTGCCGGAGAACATGTCGCTCCTGCAGCGCACGATGCTCGCGGACTCGCTGCTGCGTGACGCTCCGGCGACGTACCAGTGACGACGATCGCGATCTGGTCCAACTGGCCGTCCACGCCGACCGACTTCGGCGCGGCGCTGCCGGACGACACGCTCATCCTCATCAAGGACGAGAGCGATCTCGCGCGCGCCGCCGCTGCCGAGGTCGCGTTCTGCGGGATCGGCCTGGATCGCGTCCGCAAGCTGCTGGCAGCGACGCCGAAGCTGCGCTGGTTCCACACGCCGGCGGCGGGCGTCGACCGTTTCCTCGAGATCCCCGACTTCCGCGAGCGCGGGATCGCGCTCACGAACAACTCCGGCTCGTACGACATCCAGATCGCCGAGCACGTCCTCGCCTTCGTGCTCGCAGCGGCGAAGCGGCTGCACCTGTACCGCGACCAGCAGGCGCGGCGCGAGTGGAACGATCTCCAGCACGACGAGCTGCGCGACCAGACGCTCGTCGTCTTCGGCGCGGGCAGCATCGGTGGCGAGGTGGTGCGGCTCGCGTCGGCCATCGGGCTGCGCGTCATCGCGGTGCGCCGACGGCCCGGCCCGGTGCCCGGCGCGCAGAGGGTCGTGACACCCGATGAGCTCGCGGACGCCGCGGCCGAGGCGGACTACCTCGTCGTGGCGGCGCCGCTCACGCCGGCGACCCGCGGCGCGATATCGCGCGAGGTCATCGGGCGGATGAAGAAGACCGCCTGGATCGTGAACATCGCGCGTGGCCCGATCATCGACGAGGCCGCGCTCATCGACGCGCTGCGGGACGGCCGGATCGGTGGCGCCGGGCTCGACACGTTCGTGCAGGAGCCGCTGCCGGCGGACAGCCCGCTGTGGTCCTTGCCGAACGTCGTGGTGACGCCGCACGCGTCGAACTCGTCGCCGCGCGTGCGCCAGCGCACGCTGGCGCTGTTCGTCGAGAACCTGCGCCGTTTCAAGGCCGGGGAGCCGCTCCTCAACCGCGTCGACTTCGAGGCCGGGTACTAGTGCGCACCGCGAAGGTGAAGCTCGCCGCGCGCACCGCGGGCTTCACCGAATCCGTGATCCGCGAGATGACGCGACTCAACGCGATCCATGGCGGTATCAACCTCGCGCAGGGCTTCCCGAACTTCGCCGCGCCGGACGCGCTCAAGGAGGCCGCGAAGCGCGCGATCGACGCGGACATCAACCAGTACGCGATCACCTGGGGCGCGAAGTCGCTGCGCGACGCGCTCGCCCTGACGTACGGCGAGCTGTATCGCATGAGCGTCGATCCGGAGACGATGCTCACCGTCACCTGCGGCGCGACCGAGGCGATGATCACGACCCTGCTCGCGCTCGTCGATCCGGGCGACGAGGTCGTCGTGCTCGAGCCGTTCTACGAGAACTACGGTCCCGACGCCGATATCGCCGGGGCCCGCCCGGTGTACGTGCCGCTGCGTCCGCCGGAGAACGTGTTCGATCGCGACGAGCTGCGCGCGGCCTTCGGCCCGCGGACGAAGGCGATTATCGTCAACACGCCGAACAACCCGACCGGCCGCGTGTTCACTCGGGACGAGCTCATCTTCATCGCGTCGCTGTGCATCGAGCACGACGTCGTCGCGGTCACGGACGAGATCTACGAGCACATCCGCTACGAGGGCGCGCACATCCCGATCGCGACGCTGCCAGGCATGGCCGAGCGGACGGTGACCATCTCGGGCGCGAGCAAGACGTTCTCGGTGACCGGCTGGCGCGTGGGCTGGATCGTCGCGCCGCCCGATCTCACCGCCGGGATCCGGAAGGTGCACGACTTCGTCACCGTCGGTGCGCCGGCCCCGCTGCAGGAGGCGATCGCCGCCGGCCTCGCGCTCGGGCGTCCCTATTACGACTCGCTGAGCGGCGAGTACCGCACGCGGCGCGATCTGCTCGTGAGCGCGCTCGAGACCGCGGGCTTCGCGCCGCGCCGGCCCGAGGGCGCGTACTACGTGCTCTGCGACATCACGCCGTTCGGGTTCGACGACGACACCGCGTTCGCGCGCTGGCTGGTGTCAGAGGTCGGCGTCGCGGGCGTACCCGGCTCCTCCTTCTATTCGGAGCCCG
>JBKPCZ010000052.1:0-3637 GCA_046727665.1 Chloroflexota bacterium | reverse complement strand
TCGCATGAGCATCACTCGGCGATGCGTCCAGCGAGTCAGCGGTACACCGTCAAGCTGCATGTCGAGTTCCGTCGTGGTCAGCGAGGCAATGACGAAGCGCTCGTCTTAGGCCATGCCCCATAGGTTGCCGTTCACGATTCGGTTCGATCCCTTTTCTCGACGGCGGATATGACGGACCCTCTGCACCTGTCCACTCAGTGAACGTCGTTAATAACGGAGAGAAACAACGTAGAATCGACGTGGGTAACGGGATTGGCACGGTACTCGCTAGGTGGGTTTGAGTATGTACAACACTCTTAAGGTCGTCGGCCTTCTGACCCTGCTCACGCTGATACTCATCGCCGCGGCGCGGTTCTTCTTTGGTCCCGAAGCGGTGCTTCCCGCGCTGATCATCTCGATGCTCATGAACTTCGGCGCCTGGTGGTTCAGCGATCGCATCGCACTGTCGTTCGCCGGCGCCAAGCCGGTCACCGAAGCCGAGGCGCCCGAGCTCTACCGCATCGTCGGACGCGTCGCCGAGACCGCCGGCCTTCCGCGGCCGCGGATCTTCGTCATCGATCAGCCCGCGCCGAACGCCTTCGCCACCGGCCGCGATCCGCAGCACGCCGTGGTCGCGGTGACGCGCGGCATCCTCGACATCGTCAACGAGCGCGAGCTCACCGGTGTGCTCGCTCACGAGCTCGGCCACGTGCGCAATCGCGACACATTCGTGATGGCGGTCGTGGCGTCGGTCGCGGGCGCGATCAGCTACATGGCGCAGATGGCGCAGTGGTCGATGTGGATGGGCGGTGGAGACCGTGACCGTCGTGACTCAGGTGGGCTGGGGATGATCGGCTTGCTGCTCGGCATCATCCTGCTGCCGCTGGCAGCAGCGCTGGTGCAGCTCGCGATCAGCCGCTCGCGCGAGTACGGCGCCGACGACCAGGGCGCCGAGCTTTCACACGATCCGCTCGCTCTCGCGTCGGCCCTGCGGAAGCTCGATTCGTATAGCAAGAAGATCCCGCTACCGGTGAATCCGTCGGTGGCGCCGCTGTTCATCGTGCAGCCGCTGCTGCCGGGTGGGCTCGGCGGACTCTTCGCGACGCACCCGCCGATCGCGGACCGCATCGCGCGGCTCGAGCGGATGGCGGGTGCGGAGCTGCCGGCGCAGTTCTAGCGCGCGGAGCCGGGACCGAGGTAGCTTCCGATATCGCGCACCGCCCGGCCGTCGTGATCGACGACCGCGCGGTCACCCAGCGGCTTCTTGAGCGAGACGAGCACGGGCACGGCGACCCCCAGCAGGTCTCTTGGCTCGAGAGGCTGCCGGACCCGTACCGTGATCCTCACCGTGCGCTCGTCCTCGTTGACCGACCGCTCGACCAGCTCGTCGCCCAGTCCGATCGTGATGTTGAGGACGATCTTCTGCGCATCGGCGGTGCGCTGGAAGCTGTCGATCGCGACGGTCCTCACGTTGGCCAGGCTGCTGATCACGAGCGCGATCGTCAGCACGACCAGCCCCACCACCCCGGCAGCGACGATGAAGCGCTGCCTGCTCATTCGCCGACGATCGTCGTCTTTGCGTTCCCGAGGATCGACCAGTGCGTCATGTCCTTGCCCGGTCGTGCGCCGTGCCAGTGCTTCGTGTTCGCCGGGATGAAGGCGACGTCGCCGGCCGTCACATCGTGACGCTCGTCGTCGGTGGCGACGACGCCCTCGCCCTCGGTGATGACGAGGACCTGGTCGGTCGAGTGCACGTGCGGCTTGTTCACCGCGCCGCTGATGAAATGGACCTCGGACAGGCGGAGGTCGCGGCTCTCCTCACCCACGGCGGTCTGATAGTCGACCTCGCCGACGAAGATCGGGTTGTCGGACCGCTCGCGACCGGCCTTGGTGACCCGGATCACCCGCATCCAACGATTCTGGCCCAAACTGGAGCGCGGTGACCGCACTGGTGCTCATCCACGCCTTCCCGCTCAGCGGTGCGATGTGGGAGCACGAGCGCCGCGCGCTGCGAGATGCGGCCGACCCCATCATCGCGCCCTCGCTCCCGGGATTCGGCGGCACCGCGGTCCCGCGTGGTGATGCGTCCATGGAGGGCTACGCGGACAGCGTTGCAGCGGCGATGGACGCGGCGAAGATCGAGCGCGCCGCGGTCGCGGGTCTGTCCATGGGTGGGTACGTCGCATTCGCGATGTGGCGTCGTCATCGCCGCCGCGTCGAACGCCTGCTGCTCGCCGACACGCGCGCCGAGCCCGACAACGACGAAGCGCGGGAGCGCCGTCTGCGTCTGGCGGCGCTCATCCGCCGGCACGGCATCGAGGCGCTGCTCAAGACGCCGCCACAGTGGCTTCGAAAGGGATCGCCGCACTGGGAGACGCTCCTCAAGATGATCCGCGGTCAGGCACCCGAGGCGGTCGCACAGGGAAGCATCGCGATGGCGCACCGCCCCGACAGCCGGCCTGACCTGCCGACGATCGACGTTCTGACCGCGGTCGTCGTCGGCGCGGAGGACGAGATCACCCCGGTCGAGATGTCGCGCACGATGAGCGACGCGATCCCGAGAGCCACGCTGACCGTCATACCGGCCGCGGGGCACATCGCCAACCTCGAAGCGCCCACGGCATTCGAGGCCGCGCTGCGCGCATGGCTTCGACGGACGACGTGATCGTCCGCGCGACGAAGGTCGCGCGGGTGTACCCGACCGGTGCGTCGGCGGTCGCAGCGCTCGACGGCGTGACGCTCGAGGTACGGCGCGGCGAGTTCCTTGCGGTGATGGGCCCGTCCGGTTCGGGCAAGTCGACGCTGCTCAATATCCTTGCCGGTCTCGAGCGCCCGACACGCGGCCGCGTCGTCGTCGACGGCGCGGATCTTTCCTCGATGGATGAGGTCGCCCTCGCGACGTATCGACGCGAGAAGGTGGGCATGATCTTCCAGGCCTTCAATCTGCTCCCGCGCTACCGCGTCATCGAGAACGTCGCCCTGCCGCTCGTCTTCGCCGGTGTCGGGCGCGAAAAGCGGCTCGGACGCGCCCGCACGGTCCTGGACCGCCTCGGGATGGGACCGCGCGCCGATCACCGGCCCAGCCAGCTGTCCGGCGGCGAGATGCAGCGCACGGCGATCGCGCGTGCGCTCGTCACCGAGCCGTCGCTGCTCCTGGCCGACGAGCCCACGGGCAACCTCGACTCGGCGAACGGCGAGGCGCTGCTGGCGGTCATCGCGGAGCTGCACGCGCGCGGGCAGACCGTCGTGCTCGTCACGCACGACCAGGGCATCGCATCGCGCGCCCAGCGCATCGTGCGCATGCTCGACGGACGGATCGTTCAGTGAGGGCCTCGGATCTCTTCGCGCTGGCGTTCGGCAACTACTCGCGGTCGCGCCTCCGCTCGGCGCTGACGACCGTCGGCGTGGCGATCGGCACCGCGCTCGTGGTTCTCCTCATCGCCCTCGCGACCGGCGCTGAGGACAACGTGAAGCGGTCGATCTTCTCGATCGGCGACCTGCGGCTTGTCACCGTGCAGCCGTTCCAGCCCGGCGCCACCGGGCTCTCCGCGGTGCCGCGCACGATCGGCGATGACCAGGTCGCGAAGTTCAGGGCGATCCCGCACGCTCAGTCGGTGTATCGGCAGTACGACGCGCCGCTTGGAACGCTGCTCGAGGC
>JBKPCZ010000051.1:0-3994 GCA_046727665.1 Chloroflexota bacterium | reverse complement strand
CAGCCTGATCCCCAACCGGGCACCTGGTTACGTTTTCAATGAGAAGCGATACGTGAAGGCTGTGTCGATGGCCATCGACCGCGCGCAGCTGTTGGACAAGGGGTACTTCAATCTCGGTGCCGTCGGCTACGGGACGATCGCTCCTTCGCACTTTGCATTTGATTCGAGCTTCAAACCGTTCGAGAAGGCGGATCCTGAAGCCGCGAAGAAGCTCGTTCAGGAGGTCGGCGGCGCTCCCCTCAAGTTCGAGCTGCTTGTATCGGCTGGAGATCCGGCCACGCTGACCATCGCCACGCTCATCAAGGATCAGCTGCAGAAGGCAGATATCGTGGCCGACATCCAGCAGCTGGAGTTCGCAAAGATCCTCGAGCTGCAGTCCGCACACACGTTCAAAGGACTCACATTCGTTGGCTGGAGCGGTCGCATCGACCCCGACGGGAACACGTACGACCACATCTACACGAAGCGTCCCTTCAACGATTCGTCGTATTCCAACGCTGACGTCGACAAGCTTTTGGACGAGCAGCGCGCCACAGCGGACCAGGAGAAGCGCAAGACAGCCCTCCGGAAGGCCGAGCAGATCTACGTCGTCGACGATCCTGCCCGCATCTGGCTCGGCTTCGGCGCGGCGCAGCTTCTCACGTCGAAGAAAGTGAACGCGCCACCGATCTATCCGGATCAGATCGTCCGATTCCAGTTCATGTCCATGGCGGCCCGATAGCGTGATCTGAGGGCAGGAGGCGGCGTGACCCAATACATCTTGCGCCGCCTCCTGCTCATGGTCCCGGTGGCGTTCCTCGTGACGATCCTGGTGTTCACCCTCATCCGCCTCTCTCCCGGCGATCCGCTCGTGATCTACGCGGGCGAGGAGCGCGATCCAGCTGCGTTGGAAGCTCTTCGACGTGAGTACGGGCTCGACCGGTCGATGCCTGAGCAATACGTGTCGTGGATCACCCACGCGTTGCAGGGCGATCTCGGCCGGTCCCTTCGGACGAGGCAGCCCGTGCTCGATTCGATCGTGGAGCGACTGCCCGCCACGCTGGAGCTCGGGATCACGGCGCTCGTGCTCTCCATCACCGTGGCGCTCATCGTCGGGACGCTCTCTGCCGTGCGGCGCAACTCGCCGCTGGACCTCCTCGCGACCGGTTTCACGCTCGCGGGGGTGTCTCTGCCCAACTTCTTCCTCGGCCTGCTCCTGATACTGGTGCTCAGCCTGGCCATCCGGCTTTTCCCGCCCGGCGGGTACACCGCTCTCCGTGAGGACGTCTGGGACAACCTCCGGCATCTCATTCTTCCCGCGATCACGCTGGCAACGGCGAGCATGGCCGTGAACATGCGCCAGGTGCGATCGAGCCTGCTCGACACGTTCGGCCAGGACTACATGCGCACCGCGCGAGCCAAAGGTCTGAGCGAGACCGTGATCGTGGTGCGGCACGCGCTGAAGAACGCGCTGATACCGGTGGTCACGATCGTCGGATTGCAGGTCGGCGCGATCATCGAAGGCGCGATCATCACCGAGCAGATCTACTCGTGGCCGGGTATCGGCAAGCTCGCCGTGGACAGCATCAACGGGCGTGACTATCCGGTCGTGCAGGCGATCGTCCTTGTTTCGGCACTGTCGTTCATGGCGAGCACGCTGGTCGTCGACGTTCTCTACGCCTGGCTCGATCCCCGGATCTCATATAGCGGGCAGCGTTCGTGAGCTGGTACCTGCGCCGGCACCCTCGCGTCTTCATCGGTGGCGGCCTTGTCGCGTTCCTCATCCTCGTCGCGATCTTCGCGCCGTTCATCGCCCGGTACGATCCGACCCTCGTCAACGTCAGTCAGTCGCTCGAGCCACCGAGCGGCGAGCACTGGTTCGGCACGGACGACCTCGGACGTGATGTGTTCTCGCGCACCGTCTACGGTTCGCGGATCTCGTTGTCCGTCGGGTTGATCGCCGTCAGCATCGGCTTCTTCACCGGCGTGACCATCGGTCTCGTCGCGGGCTACCTCGGCGGACTTGTGGATCTGCTCGCGATGCGCGCGATCGACGCTCTCTTGGCGTTCCCAGCGCTGATCCTGGCGATCTCGATAACCGCGGCCTTCCAGAAGCCCGAGCTCTGGCACGCGATGATCGCCATCGGCGTCGTCGCGGTCCCGCTGTATACGCGGCTCACGCGTGGCCAGGTGCTCGCGGTCCGCGAGCGCGACTTCGTCCTCGCCGCACGCACGATCGGGGCAGCCCCGCGCCGGATCGTGCTGCGACACATCTTCCCCAACATCACGAATCCGCTCGTCGTCCAGGCGACGCTCTCGATCGCTTTCGCGATCCTTGCCGAAGCCACGCTGTCATTCCTGGGACTCGGTGCTCAGCCCCCGACCCCGACATGGGGCGCCGATATCAACTATTCGCAGCGATGGCTGTCCAACCTCAAGTGGTGGATGAGCGTTGGCCCTGGTCTCGGCATCTTCCTGGCGGTGTTCGCCTTCAATTACTTCGGCGACGCGCTCCGGGACGCCCTCGACCCACGGCTGCGCCGCTCCGGCACCTGATACGGGAGTACTAGTACCGACCGATACCCGACGGTCGCCGCAAGCCGATCGCCCGGTGCTACTCCAAACGCGACATGCAGGTGAGCCAGGTCGCATATGACCGGTTCGTCGTGGAGCTCCCGCCGGCTGACGCGGAGTACCTCCCGCTCGCCGACCCGGAGACCGTCGCCGAAACGGCCGCGTGGCTCTGGGACTTCGGACCGACGCCCCTGGTGGCGGTCGTCGGCCACGACGGAGCCGCTCCGAGCTGGCTCTCCGCATGGTCACCGAACCCGGTGAAGTGGGCGCCACAGGGAGCGCAGAAGGGCACGGCGGTGACGCTGAACACCCGACCGGATCTCGAGCGCTTCCTCTCCGAGGGCGCGCCGCACGATCGCACCGTGCTGCTGTGGCCCACCGTCTCCGAAGCGAAGACGTTCGAGGCCCTGCACGCGGGCGGCGCTGCCTGGCTGAAGACGATCGACGCGCACGCGCAGATCTCCAACCAGGGCGAGCGTTTCGAGGTCATCCAGGTCGCGCCGGCCTAACGCGCCGCGAGGGACCCCCAACGCATCAGCCAGCCGATCCCGGCACCGACGAGCGCGAATGCGAGCGCGGCGAGCGCCGCGCCATTCCCGTGCATGACGCTCCACGCGGCGATGGGCAGTCCGACTCCCAGCCCGACCGCGAGCGCCCGGCGCGGCGCCGCGAGGGCCAGGGCGAGCGCGACCGCGACGAGCAGCGCCACCTCGACGCCTGTGTCGTCCGTCCGCTGGTCGTACGACAGCAGGAAGAATCCGGCGAGAACGGCGAGCGCCAGGACCACGGCGTCCTTCACTGCTTCGTGCGCTGCATCTTCTGCTGCGCTTCGGCGCCGAGCTCGCGCGTTCGCACGAACGCGGCGTAGACGGCACGCGAGAGGACCGTGCGCATGGTGCCCTTCTCGAGCTCGTAGATCGCGGCCGCGCTCGTGCCGCCCGGCGACGTGACCATGTTCCGCAGCTCCGCGAGATGCCGTCCGCTGCGTCGCGCGAACGCCGCGGATCCCTCGACGGTACGCAGGACCAGCTCCTCCGCGACGCGGCGCGAGAACCCGAGGTGCACGCCCGCGTCGACGAGCGCCTCCATCAACAGGAACACGTAGGTCGGCCCGGTGCCGGAGAGCGCGGTCGCCATGTCGACCATGCCCTCCTCCTCGACCTCGATCTCCTCGCCGAGCGCGCCGAGGATCGCCTTCGCGCGGTCGCGCTGGTCCCGCTCGACGCTCGCGGTCGCGCACCACGCGGTGATGCCCATCCCGATCTGCGCCGGCGTGTTCGGCATCGCGCGCACGATCGTCGCGTGGTCGAGGCCCTCGCGCAGCACCGCGAGCGGAGCGCCGGCGACGATCGACACGACGAGCTGGTCGGCGCGCAGCTTCCCGCGCAGCTCGCGCAGCACGGTGGGCAGGATCTGCGGTTTCACCGACAGGACGACGATG
>JBKPCZ010000050.1:0-8844 GCA_046727665.1 Chloroflexota bacterium | reverse complement strand
GTCTCGAGATAGCCCGTGTCGGCGGCGTGCTTCGCCCACACGCCGGCGAGGCAGTCGGCCTGTAGCTCCACGCGCACCGAGGCGCGCGCGCTCGAGGTCTGTCGGAGGAGCCCAAGCTCGTCCTGCACGTGGTGACCGTATTCATGCGCGATGACGTAGGCCTCGGCGAACGGGCCGCCCTGCGCGCCGAACTGCGACTGCAGCTCGTCGAAGAAGCTGATGTCGAGATAGACCTTCTGGTCGCTCGGGCAATAGAACGGCCCCTGCGCCGCGCTGGCCGTGCCGCAGGCCGCCTCGACGTACCCGGTGTAGATCACCGTCGTCGCCGGCGTGTACTGCGAGCCCCGTCGCTCGAACTCCTCACTCCAGTACTTCTGCACGCTGTCTACGAAGCCGACGACACGGCAGTCCGGACGGCGGTTCGCATCCGCACCGGTGCGACACTCCTGCACCGATTGCACGCCCTCGACCGGCGGTTGGTAAGAGGTGTCGATCAGACCGCTCGGGTCGACGCCGAGAAGCAGCGCCGCGATGAGGATGATGAGTCCGATCCCACCGCCGCCCACGATCACGGGACCACCCGCACTGAACCCCCCGCCGCGACGGTCTTCGACCTGGGACGGGTCGAGCCTGGCATCAGGTTTGAAGGTCATGCACGGCAGTCCGCAAGACGCGGGCCACGCTGCGAGGGAGCTAGCGGTCTATCGGACCGGCGGCGTCGAGGTCGCCTCCGCCGCGCGACGGATCGCGTCGATGAGCATCGACGGCGGCGAGTCCTTCGTCACGCACTCGTCGATACCGATCTCTTCGGCCTTGATGCACGCGTCGCCGTCGAGCGTGTAGAGGACGATGCCCACGCGGGTTTCATCGCGGCGGAGCGTCTCGGCGACTTCGAGCCCGCTGAGGTCGCGCATGTCCGAGTCGACGACGAGCACGTCGGGCCGCGTCGCGTGGACCAACCGCAGCGCGTCGTGGCCGTCCTTCGCGGCGCCAACCACGACGAGACCGAGCTCGGCGTTCAGGAGGTAACGCAGGTTCTCGCGGATCGAAGGATGGTCGTCCGCGACGACCAGGCGCAGCGTGCGGGAGGGTGATGCAGCCACCTCTCCAGCATAGGCGGAAGTTGATGGCGCTGAACCCTTGTACCAGGCAACTGACCAAGGGGCAGAGTTCCCGAGGCGGGGTCGTTCCGGCAATGAGACGGGAGTGGGCGGTGCGAGCCCTACGCTTTCTGTGTGGTACCCATGAGGAACGCCGTCGCTGCCGTCGCGATCGCCGTGATCATCTCGGTCGTCGCCACCGCCGCGGTCACGCTCGCTCTGACGGGGCGGCTGCAGCCGGAGCTGGCGCGCCCGAGTCCAAGTCCGTCGCCGACGCTTCAGCCGACGGCGACGGCGACCCCGACGCCGGCAACACCATCTCCGTCCCCGTCGCCGACCGCATCACCGACCCAGGTACGCACGGCCACGCCGCAGCCGACACGCACGCCAATGCCCGATCCGACCACCAACGTCGCCGGTCTGCAGCTCATCCCCTACTACTTCCAGACTCGTCAGCTGCTGTCGGTCTTCCCGCCGACGCCCCAGATCGACTTGGACTTCGCCGCGGATCGGGACGGCGATGCGTTCTTCCGCGGTCTGACGGCGGTCGGCCAACCGATCTTCACCGTGCGCGAGGACTTCGTCATGACGCCGCGGACCGCCTTCCACGAGATCGGGCATGCCTACGAGGCCCTGCTCCAGCGAAAAGATGCCAGCGTCGACTGGCGCGCCAAGTACTGGGCGTTCCGTGGGTTCCCCGGCACGTGGCAGCAGGCCGCGGCCGAAGCCGCTGGGATGACCGGCATGGCGCAGTGGATCCACCAACCGCAAGAGTCGTGGGCGGAGGCGTTCAGCGTCGCGATGGTCGGTGGCGGTCAGGAGAAGACGCTCGACTACGGCCGGACGATCAACCCTGTCACGACGAAGGCGTTCTTCATGTCGCTGCTGAATCAGTGACCTGAGGACGGCACGCCCCGCCCACCGGGAGCATAGGTTAGGCCGCGACATGCAAAGCAGGTCCGGGTCGGCCTGCTGAATCGCGTTGGCCGTCGTCGGCATCTTTGTCGCCGCCTGGCGCGCGCAGATGCGATGACGGGGCCGCACGCTTTCGCGTGCGGCCCCGAGCGTCAGTTACCGAAGACCATGACGCGAGCAGAGCAGCTCTCCACGATGTTGAAGCAATACACGAAGACCGAGGAGACAGGTATACCGCGCGTACACATCAGCTGTGATTACTCGGCAGCTCTCGGAGCCGACCCCGGGTCTCGAACCCGGAACCTGCGGTTTACAAAACCGCTGCTCTGCCAATTGAGCTAGGTCGGCGCGACAAGCTCAATCCTACCTAGCGCCAAAAGACACGAGGAGGGGCCGGATTCCGCCGGCCCCTCCTTCTATTCCACCGCTGTCCTCGCGGCCGATCGCCTATCGGCGGGTGATCTCGTAGATCGCGCCATTCGACACCGACACGACGTACAGCGTTCCGCTCGGTGACGTCTGGATATCGGTGAGCACCCCGAAGTCCCGACCGATGAGCAGGCTCTCGCTTTCGGTGATGTCGTTCTTCGCGGTGTTGTCGGCGACGCGGTCTTCGAGCCGAGGATCGTCGACCGCGATGTTCCGCCGGTTGCCAGTCAACTGGAAGTGGAAGAGATGTCCGCCGGCGGTGTTCGGTGTCGCGCCGCCGACGAAGAGGTCGCCGTAGAACTGCGCCCCGAGCGCGCGGCTCGACAGGAAGCCGATCGCGGCCGGCGGCACGGCGAACTTCCAGCTGAACTCCGGATCGCTGTAGCGAGCGCCCGGCAGCATGAACATCCGCGCCCGCGCTTCATCGGCGGTGTCGGCGATGTTCGTCGGTGGCCAGCGGACCTGCTGGAGGCTCGCGCCCCCGATCGAGAGCTCGATGCTCTTGAACTGCGCTATTCGATCGAGCGGGCCCATCACCTGGATCCATCCGCCGTTCATGCCCGGCTCCACGCGGTTGATCTCGTCGAAGCTGTCGTCCCCGTTCTCCTGCTCCCAGAGCGCACCCGAGATGGGGTCGAACGCCATGCCGAAGCTGTTGCGGATCCCGTACGCGAAGATCTTCTGGACGTTCGCGCCGACCTCACCGCCGATCGCCGCTCCGGCAGTGAAGAACGGATTGTCCGACGGCGTTGTCCCGTCGTCGTTCAGACGGAGGATCACGCCCGTGAGATGCGCGTTGTCGGGCTGCGGTCCACCGAACTGATCGTCAGGCTGTCCTGGAGACCAGCCCTGCAGAAGGTTTTGCGTCTGCCCGCGACGACCGTTGTCGCCAATGATGACGTAGAGCTTTCCGTCGGGACCGAAACGGACGACGCCGCCGTTGTGGTTCCCCCGCAGCGGCTGATTCGCGTCGGCCTGGAACGCGCGCAGCTTGATCAGGTTGATGTCCTGCGTGAGGAACGAACCGTTCCACACGAACCGATCGACGCGGTTGCCGAGGAGCGGGACCTCGCTGAGGACACTCGTGTCGGCGCCGGTCGAGCTCTCGGTCCAGTACAGGTACACGAAGGGCACCGCCGGGAAGCGTGGATGCAGCGCGATCCCAAGCAGTCCGCGCTCCGATCCGGAGTTCACCGCGAGATCGAGCACGGTGCCGGCGACCGCGCCGCTCGTGACCCGCTTTACCTGGCCGGTGGCCTTCTCGAGGACGAGCAGATCGTTCGGTCCGAGGAAGGCCATGGAGGTCGGCGTGACAAGGCCGGTCACGACCGGTCGCACGGCGAGCAGCGGATGAAGCATCGTCGGCGTTGCGGCAGATGCGATCCGCGGCTGCGGCACGAGAGTCAACGCGATCGCGAGCGCTGCGCTCACGAAGAGCGACGGCATGCGTCGAGTCATGAGGTCACCTCCCGATGCACGGTGGTACGGATCGCCCTGGCGTGCGGATGCGGTTCCGGCGATGCATCTCGCGATGCGATGCGTCGCGCGCGTGCGCGCGCATCACGAGCTATCGAGGGAGCGTCGGGCCGGTCAGTCGTCCTTCTTCTTTTTCGTTGCTCGCGGGCGCGCCGTTCGCTTTTTCGCCGCGGGCTTCTCGTCCGCAATAGCACCCGGGACAGGAACGTCCCGCGCCATACCCGCAGCCTGGCTGGTCTGCGGCACGTCGCTGCGGGCATCGGCGTCGTCTTGCGTGTCGGCGTCGTCTTGCACGTCAGCATCGCCTGGCGTATCCGCGTCAGCCTGCGCATCAATGTCCGCCTGGACCTGGGCATCCGCGTGCGTGTCGGTATCGCTCGGAGCCTCGGCCTCGAGCACCACATCCTCGTCGCCCTCCGCGAACTCGCCGTCGTCCGCGGCGCCCTCGGGGATCTGCAGCGGCGCGGGGGGCCGCGGCGTGCGCGTCTCAGGCGGTGCCACATCGCGACGCCGCTGGCGCAGCGCCTCGTACAGCATCACCGTGCCTGCGGCCGCGGCGTTGAGCGAGGAGACGTGTCCTTCCATCGGGATGCGCACGACCTGGTCGCACCCTTCGAGGACGAGGCGGCGTATGCCCTCGCCCTCTCCACCGATGACGATCGCGCTCGGCCCGCGGTAATCGACCTCGTCGTAGAGCATGTCTCCGCTCTCGTCGGTCCCGATGACCCACACGCCCTTCTCCTTGAGCGCGTCGATGGCCTGCCGCAGATTCGCGACGTCCGCGATCATCAGATGTTCGCTCGCACCGGCGCTCGTCTTCGCGACGGCCGGGGTGAGACCGACGCTGCGGTGACGCGGGATGATGACACCGGCCACGCCGGCACCCTCGGCCGAGCGCAGCAGCACACCGAAGTTCTGCGGATCCTGCAAGGAGTCGATGACCAGCACGAGCGCGGGCTCCGAGACCGCGTCGAGGTGGAGGAGGAGCTCGTCGAGCTCCACGCCCGCTTTCCCTTCGACGATCGCCACGACGCCCTGGTGGTTCTCGATCGGCGAGAGCCGCTGCACCTCGAGCTTGTCGACGTAGCGCACGAAGATCCGCCGCTCCTGCGCCTCGGCGAGGAGCTCGTTCACGGGACCCGTGCGCGTGCCGCGCTCGTTCGAAACGTAAAGCCGCTTGACGACGCGACCCGCGCGGATCGCCTCGAGGACCGCGTGCGGTCCGGCGATCGGCTCGCCCGCGTCGTGCGACGGGGCGGCGGAGGTCCGGGGACCCGCGGTGGCGCGGCGGATCGTCTCGCTGTACTGCGCCTGACCGCCGGGGCCGCGTCGCGGACCCCGCGCGCCACCCGCGAAGAAGCTCCCGCCACCGCTGCCGGTACCGACGCCCGGCACCCAGCCGCGATTGCCGCCACGCCAGCCGCCCTGCGTGCGCTGACGCTGCGCCTGCTGCCGGCGCTCGTACGCCGCCAGCTCGCGCGCTTGCGACGACTCCTCGTCCTCGCGCGGCGCCATCGGACGCGGGGGCATCGGTCCGCGCGGCGCGAATGGACGCGGTGGCATCGGTCCCCGCGGCGGTGCGCCAAAGCGCGGTGCGCCACCGCGACCGCGCCGTCCGCGACGGCGTCGGCGCGCGAAGTCATCCGCGCTCGTCGGTCCCGATCCGCCTGGAAGCGGCCGCTCGTTCGGCCCGCCATCGGCGGATGCCGCGTCGGAGGGTCCGGCATCGCCGCGTCCAGTCTCCGCTGATCCCTCGTCGGCCCGCCGCTCGTCGGACGTTCGCGGGTCCGGTGGGGGGTTCTCGGGGGAAGGAGTCCCCCGGTAGTCGTCTTCCATCGTCATGCTCCCTTGCGGCGGACGCGCTCCCAGCGCGTGCCGTCTTTGGTGTCCTTCACGCGGATCGCGTAGCGGCGCTCGAGCTCCGCACGAAGCTCGTCAGAGCGCTTGTAATCGCCGTCCGTGCGCGCAGCGTCGCGTTCGGCCAGCAGCGCGCGCTCTTCCTCGGACAGGTCCGCCTCTGCCGCGCGCTCTCGCAGCGATAGGCCCAGCACCTGATCCATGTCGAACAGCACCTCGAGCGCGTGGCGCTTCGCCGCGACGTCACCGGTCGCCGCCTGGTCGAGCACCGCCTCGGCCTGCGCGAGCGCGGCGGGCGTGTTGAGGTCGTCGGTGAGCGCCGCGACGAATGCGGTGCGATTCGGATCCTCCGGCGAGACGTCGATCGGCGTCCCGCCGGTCGTCTGCCAGGCCTCTCTGATGATGCCGCGCCAGCGATCGAGCCGGTTCTGCGCGGCCTCGAGACCGGCACGCGTGAAGTCCAGCGGCTGGCGGTACTTGTTGTTCAGCACGAGCATCCGGAACGCGAGCGGCTCGAAGCCCCATGACTCGAGGTCGCTCAAGAGGTACGTGTTCCCGATCGACTTGTGCATCCCACCGCCTTCGACCCTGAGAAAGCGCACGTGCGTCCAGCACCGCGCGAAGGGCTTTCCGGTGGCGGCCTCCGATTGCGCGATCTCGCACTCGTGGTGCGGGAAGAGGTGGTCCTCGCCGCCGGAGTGGATGTCGAGGGTCTCGCCGAGGTACTTCATCGACATCGCGGAGCACTCGATGTGCCACCCCGGATTGCCACGACCCCACGGCGAATCCCACACCTGCAGGTCACCCGGTTTGGCGGCACGCCACAGCGCGAAGTCCGAGGGGTTGCGCTTGTTCGGATTCACGTCGACGCGCGCGCCCGCCTCGCGTTCCTGTGGCGGCTCGACGTTGAGTCGCGTGCCATATCCCGGAAAGCTGGCGATGTCGAAGTAGACGCCGTCGGCCGCCACGTAGGCGTGTCCGCCGTCGATGAGCTTCTGGATCAGCTCGATCATCAGCGGGATGTGTTCGCTCGCCTTGGGCATGACGTGCGGATCGAGCACGTTGAGCTTGCGGCGATCGGCCATGAACTGTTCCGTGTACCTGCGCGCGAGCGTCTCCGGGTCGCGTCCCTCGCGTTTCGCGGCAAGCATCATCTTGTCCTCGCCCTCGTCGACGTCGCCGACGATGTGCCCGACATCCGTGACGTTCATGACCTGCTTCACGCGATAGCCCAGGTACTCGAACGTGCGTCGCTGCACGTCCGAGACGATGTAGCGATACAGGTTGCCGATGTGCTGCCAGTCGTACACCGTCGGGCCGCAGTCATAGACGCGGACCTCCCCCGGATGCAGGGGCACGAATGGCTCGACCTGACGGGTCGCGCTGTTGTAGAGCCGGACACCCGGCGGGGCCATGACCGTGATGGCTGCTTCTCCTTAGTCGAGTAGCGCGATCGCGAGCGCCGCGATGGCATCGCCACTGCCGACGACTCCGAGGCCGTCGTTCGTCGTCGCCTTGACGCTGACGCGTCCGCTCTCGATACCGAGAGCGCCCGCGATGGCGTCCCGCATCGCGCCGATGTGCGGCGCGAGGCGCGGCGCCTGCGCGATGACCGTCGCGTCCAGCGACGCCACTGCGAAGCCAGCCTCGCGGACCAGAGAGCCCACCCGCTTCAGCAGCCCGATGCTGCTGGCGCCGGCGTAAGCCGAATCGTCGCTCGGGAAGTGTCGACCGAGATCCCCGAGATTCGCTGCACCGAGGAGCGCCTCCATGAGCGCGTGCAAGAGGACGTCGCCATCGGAGTGACCAACGAGCCCTGACGGGTGCTCGATCGCGACACCGCCGAGAACGAGGCGGCGATCCGCCGCGAGACGATGGATATCGTAGCCGATACCGGCGCGCGGCCCCGTCATTTGGATCGGATGACCACCGGCGCTGCAAGGCCCACCAGGCCCTTGGCAACGAGCTCACGGGCATACGCAAGATCCTCGAACGTGGTGATCTTCAGGTTGCGGCGCTCGCCCGCGACCATTCTCACCGACAGTCCGGCTGCGACCACGGCGGCGGCGTCATCGCTGAACGCCTGATCGCCGGCCGACGCGCGCGCCTTCTCCAGCAGTTCCCGACGGAAGACCTGCGGCGTTTGCGCGGCCCAGAGGCCGTCCCGCTCGATCTCCTCTCGGGAGGCGCCCGCTTCGTTCGCGCGACGGACCGTGTCCGCCAGCGGTAATCCCGCGACGGCCGAGCCGCCGGCCTCCGCGATCTCGACGCAGCGGTGAAAGAGGCTCGGTGGAACGAAGGGCCGCGCCGCATCGTGGACGGCAAGGATGTCCGCATCGGGCAGCGCATCGAGCGCCGCCCAGGACGACGCTGTGCGGGTCGCACCGCCGGTGACGACACGAACGCCGGCGAAGCCGCGGGTAGCGGCGGTTACGGCGGCGACTTTGTCGGCCGGTGCGACGACGACGATCTCACGAAAGCAGCCCGCGACCTGGCCGGCCTGCAGCGACCACAGCAGGACCGGCTGCCCGCCGAGATCGGCGAGCACCTTGTCCACTCCAGCACGCGACGACAGGCCGGCGGCAAGGATGGCGAGAGCCGCGGTCACCTAGTGGCTTGCGGCCCTCGGACGACGGGCCTCGACGACCTCTCCCTTCGGCTGCGCGAAGATCATCCGGCCGCCAACGGTCTGCAGCACGCGCATGACGGTGACGGTCAGTTCGTTGTTCAGATGGCGCGCGCCGTTCTCGACGACGACCATCGTGCCATCCTCGAGGTAGCCAAGGCCCTGCCCTGGCTCCTTCCCTTCCTGCGTGATCCGCACGGTGATCTCCTCGGACGGCAGCACCACGGGGCGCACCGCCTTCGCGAGATCGTTGACGTTGAGGACCGTAACGCCCTGCAGCTCGGCCACGCGGTTCAGCCCGTAGTCGTTCGTCATGATCGGCACGCCGAGCTGTCGCGCGAGGACGACGAGCTTTCCGTCGGCGCCGCTGGCGATGGGATCGGCGTCGAGCAGGTCGATCTGGACGGTCGCCTCCTTCTGCATTCGCGACAGCATCTCGAG
>JBKPCZ010000049.1:0-4524 GCA_046727665.1 Chloroflexota bacterium | reverse complement strand
GCTGGTGGAGGAGGCGGCCCTCGATCCGCTTCACGGTGCGGTCGACGTCCGCGTCGGTCAGGGTGCCGTCGGCTGACCGCAGCACAAGGCGGACGGCGAACGATTTCCTTCCCTCGCCGACCTGTGGCCCGCGATAGAGGTCACGCAGCGAGACCGACTCGACCACGGCCTTCCCCGCGGCCCGGATGGCTTCCTCGACGGTGGCGTACGGTGTGGCCTCATCGAGGACGATCGCGAGATCGCGGAGCGCTGGCGGATAGCGCGGCGGCGGGACGACGTGAGGCGGCGTCACGCTGTCGAGCAGGGCCGCTACGTCGAGCTCGGCGATGAAGGTTTCGCTTGGCAGCTCCCATAGCTCGGCGACGCGTGGGTCGAGCTGTCCCCAGATCACGACATCGCGATCCCGCGGCCCGCGACGCTCGGAGCGGCCAGGGTGCAGACCCGGCGCGCCGGGTCGCGCGTCGCCCAGGTCGTCGACACGCAGTTTTGCAAGAGCGCCCGTGATGACCGACTTCAGATCCCACAGATCGGTGGCGCGCGCGGGGCCGAGCCAGCTGGCAGGCTGAGCCACGCCCGCCAGCACGACCGCGGCGGTCCAGCGCTCATCGGGCAGGTCATCCTTTCGCGGCAGATAGACCGGCGCGATCTCGAACAGCGCGACGCCGTCGCGGTGGCGCAGATTGCGGCGCGCGGTGTCGAGCACGCTCGGCCGCAGCGTTGGGCGCGCGACCGATTGCGCGACCGTGGTCGGGTTCCGGATGCGCAGCGGCTCAGGTGCGATGGGCGCGCCGTCCGCGGTCAGGCGGGCGAGCCACTGCGGATCGATCAGCGAGTACGACACCGTGTCCTGCAGGCCCATGCCGACGAGCGCGTCGCGCAGGTGCTCGCGGAACTCCTCGCGCGGATGCGCCTCCACGAGCGGGAGCGGGCCGTCGGGCACGCGCGTCGGCAGCCGGTCGTAGCCGACGATGCGTGCGACCTCCTCGACGAGGTCCTCGGGGATCGCGATGTCCGTTCGCACCGCCGGTGGGCGCGCGGATAGCCCGTCGCCCGTCGCGGTCACCGTGAACCCGAGACCGCTCAGCGCGTCGATCGCCTCCGCGCGTGCGATCTCGATGCCGAGATGGCGCGCGAACTTCGCGAGCGGGATCGCCACCTCGACCGCGCGACGCGGGGTCGGATAGCGGTCGACGACGCCGGCGGGGCGAGCGCCGGCGTGCTCGCCGAGCAGCTGCACCGCGCGCGAGAGCGCGAGCGGAACGAGGTCGGGGCTGAGGTGCCACGAGAAGCGCCGCGCGGCCGCGCTGCCGGATGAGCCGCGCAGTCCGAGCCGCGTGGCTGTCGTGCCGATGCTCCTCGGCTCGAACGACGCGCACTCGAGCGCGACCGTCGTCGTGTCGTCGCGGATCTCCGAGTCCTCGCCACCCATCACACCCGCGATGCCGAGAGCGCGCTGCCCGTCGGCGATGACGAGCGTGCCCGCGGGAAGATCGCGATCGACCCCATCGAGCGTCCGGAGGCGCTCGCCCGGCCGCGCCTGTCGCGCGACGAGCGTCCCGCCCTTCACCTCGCGCAGGTCGTACGCATGCAGCGGCTGTCCGAGCTCGAGCATCACGTAGTTCGTGATGTCCACGACGTTCGAGATGGGCCGCATCCCAGCGGCGGTCAGCCTCCGCTGCATCCAGTCTGGCGAGGGTCCGATGCGAACGTTGTCGAGCCGCGCGGCTGCGAACCGCGGGCACGCCACGGCATCCTCGATACGCACATCGAGGCCTTTCGGGGCGCTCTGGCCAAGCTCGGCGCCGAGGGGTTCGCGCAGCTTCTGCTTCAGGAGGGCCGAGACCTCGCGCGCGATACCGACGACGCCGAGGCAGTCGGGACGGTTGGGCTGCACCTCGAGCAACAGCACCGTCTCTGCGATCGCCTCCGACAGCGGCGCGCCGATGGGCAGCTTGTCGTCGAGCAAGAGGATGCCGTCGTGGTCGTCGCCCAGGCCGAGCTCGCGCTCGGACATGACCATGCCCTCGCTGGTGATGCCGCGCATCTCCCTGGGCTTCATCACGGCGCGCTGGCCGGTGTGGCCCTCGACGTACTCCGCGCCGACATCACCGAACGCCACCACGGCACCGACCCTGAGGTTCGTCGCGCCGGTGACGACCCGCTTGCGGCGGCCGTCCCCGTAGTCGACCGTGGCGAGCAGCAGCTTGTCGGCGTCAGGATGCTTGGTCAGCTCGGCGATGCGACCGACCCAGATCTTGTCCCACGACTTGCGCTCGATGCCCTTCGATTCCGTTCCGGACATGTGCAGGCGGTGCGCGAGGTCGTCGACGGGGATCGTCACGTCGACGTACTCACGTAGCCACGAGAGCGGAACACGGATCAGCATCTAGAAGCTCTCCAGGAAGCGCAGGTCGTTCTGGGCGAAGAGCCGGATGTCCGGCGTGCCGTACTTCACCATCGCCAGGCGCTCGACGCCGCCGCCGAAGGCGAAGCCCTGGTAACGGTCGGGGTCGTAGCCGACACGCCGGAGCACGGCGGGATGGACCATGCCGCAGCCCGCGGCTTCGATCCAGCCATCGCCGCCACAGGTGTGGCACTGCGCGTCCCGGCCCTCACAGATCACGCAGGAGAACGCGATCTCGGCCGACGGCTCGGTGAACGGGAAGTAGTCGGGCCGGAAGCGCACCTCGGCCTTGGTCCCGAAGCACTGCCGCGCGAACGAGTAGAGGACGCCCTTGAGGTCGGCCATGGTCAGCTTCTCGTCGATCGCCAGGCCCTCGTACTGATGGAGGATGCTCTCGTGGAGCGCATCGGTCGCCTCGTAGCGGTAGCACCGTCCGGGGATAACGACACGGATCGGCGGCTTCCGCTGCTCCATGACACGCACCTGCATCGGCGAGGTATGTGTCCGACCGAGCAGCGGCGTGTTCGGATCGTCGCCGAGGGGATTCGACACCCACAGCGTGTCCCACTTCTCGCGCGCGGGATGTCCGGGCGGGATGTTGAGCGCCTCGAAGTTGTAGTAGTCGGTCTCGATCTCGGGGCCTTCGATCGTCTCGAAGCCCATCGTCCCGAAGATCCGCGACACCTCGCGGATCGTCGCGCTCACCGGATGGAGACGGCCGATGCGCGGCGGACGCGCGGGAAGCGTGAGGTCCGTCAGCTCCCGCAGGCTGTCCTCGATCGATGCGCCGTGGAGCGCGGCGCGCCGGCCCTCGAGCGCGGCCTCGATCCGTGCCTTCGACTCGTTCACCGCGGCGCCGTATGCCGGCTTGTCCTTGGAGGGCAGCGTCGCGATCGCCTTCATCGCCACCGTGAGCTCGCCGTCCTTGCGGCCGAGGTAACGGATGCGTGCCGCCTCGAGCGCGGCGTCATCGGCGCAGGCGGCGATCTCCGCCACCGCGCGATCCGCGAGTTCCTTCAGGTCCGCTGGTCCCGCCATACGCTCCTTTTCGGTCAGGCTCCCCCGACCAAACAAGAAGCCCGCTTCGCTCCCGTGCTCTCGCACTCGGGACGAAGGCGGGCCTCCGCGGTACCACCCGATGTCCCACCGGCACGTGCCGATGGACACTCGCTCGGGAGCGCTATCGGGCTCCACCCGGATGCGCTTTTCTGCGCATCGGCTCCGGAGCGAATTCCCGCGTCCGTGTCGCTGCGGGCTTCCAGTCCGTTGACCCGCATTCCCTGTGCGACGTGTGCGCGGTACTGCTCTCCGTCATCGCCATCGACCGGCGCGCTTCTCGCGCGCCCGGCCTATGAGCTGGCTTTAGCGGTCTTGTTGCTTACCAGATCCAGATAGTGCCGGAACACCTTGGGATCGCGCACGGCCATGTCGGCCAGGACCTTGCGGTCGAGCTGGACACCGGCCGCGCGCATCGCGGCCATGAGCCTGCTGTACGACACGCCCGACTCGCGCGAGGCCGCATTGATGCGAGCGATCCAGAGCGCCCGGAACTGCCCTTTCTTCTTGCGACGGTCGCGATAGGCGTAGTTCAGTGCGTGCAGCGCCGCCTCCCGCGCCGGGCGGACCAGCTTGTGCTTCGCCCCGCGGCGTCCCTCGGCGGCGTTCAGGAGCTTCTTGTGCTTCTTGTGCGCGGCGACGCCACGCTTGATCCGTGTCATGCCCTTCTCCTACCTACCTGCCTACGAGGTGCGGCAGCATCTTGCGGATGAGCTTCAGATCGCCGCGAGCGACGAGCGCCTTGCCCGCATGGGTCCGCTTTCGACGCGGTGATTTGTGCTGGTTGAGGTGGCCCTTGTAGGCCTTCATGCGCGTGAGCTTGCCGCGCCCGGTCACCGTGAACCGCTTCTTGGCGCCGCTGTGGCTCTTGATCTTGGGCACGACGGGATGCCTCCTCGCGCGAAGTGTGAACGCCAAGTGTACCGGTTAGTTCGTCCGCTTACGAGGCGCGGCGCTCGGAGGTGCCGCGGTCGCCGCTCGCGCGACCGCTCGCGCGGCCGCTGGCTTCGGAACAGCGGCGGCAGGAGCTGTTGGCTTCGGGGCGACAGCGGACGGAGCTGCCG
>JBKPCZ010000048.1:0-12974 GCA_046727665.1 Chloroflexota bacterium | reverse complement strand
GCGCAGCGCTTCACGATGCCCAACATCACCGCCGACGGCAAAGAAGAAAAGGCCCCGGCCGAGGCGCCGTCCGCGTACCCCGGCGAATTCGCGCCGCTCGACGTGCCCCCCTCGCTCGAGCCGTGGGTGCGCGCCCGAGCGGCGTGGCGGCATCCGGCCTTTGCAGACCTGCAGATCGTGGACTCGTGGTCCTGCTACTACGAGATGACGCCCGACGACCATCCCGTCGTCGGCGCGGCCCCCGGCGTGTCGGGCCTGTACCTCGCGGCGGGCTTCTCCGGTCACGGCTTCATGCACACGCCGGCGACGGCGCAGCTCGTCGTCGAGGAGATGCTGGACGGCCGGGCGCACACGCTCGACATCAGCGATCTCTCGCTGGAGCGTTTCGCGAGCGGGCGACGGCCGTTCACCGCGACGGTGCTCTGACGCGACGCCGGTGAACGTCCGCGTCACGCGCTTCCTGGACGGCGCGCGCGAGGCGACGGGCCACGCCGTCATCGTCGACGTCTTCCGCGCGTTCACCACCGCCGCGTTCTGCATCGCCGCCGGAGCGCGCGAGGTGATCCTGCTCGCCGATCACGATCAGGCACTCGCGATGAAGCGCGCCGACCCGACGCTGTTCCTCACCGGCGAGATCGGCGGCCGCCCGATCCCCGGGTTCGATGCGGGGAACTCGCCGTCGGTCATCGAGCGCCTCGACCTCTCCGGCCGCCGCGTCGTCCAGCGCACGAGCGCCGGCACGCAGGGCGTGAACGCCGCGGGCGCCGCCTCGGCCGTGGTGCTCGGGAGTTTCGTCGTGGCTGAAGCGACGGTGCGTTACCTCCGGACCGCTCGCGAGGTCACCGTCGTCGCGATGGGGCACGGCGGCACGCAGACGAGCGATGAGGACGAAGCCTGCGCGCGATACCTCGCCGCGCGTCTCGGTGGCGCGAGTCCGGATGCCGCCGTCGTCATCGCGACGCTCTGGGAGCACGAGTACCCGGGCTGGCCGGAATGGTTCCCGCGTCGTGACGCCGAGCTGGCTTGCCAGGTCGACCGCTTCGACTTCGCGTTGCCGGTCATGCGAGAGGGTGGTCTGCTGATCGCGCGGCCGGTATGGTCTGCGTGATGCGGCGCTTCCGCGGTCCGTGGTCGCTCTCGACGCGGCTGACACTGCTCGTCGCGATCCTCGCGATACCGGTCCTGCTCATCATCCTGTTGTCGTACGCGGATCAGGCGCGCGACCGGCGTGCGAGCGAGATCGCGAACGCGACGCGGTCGGCGCGGAACGGCGCGGCGATCGTCGACGGCTTCCTGCGAGATCTCGAGAACACCACGTTCGCGATGAGCGGGGTGCTTGGTGGCAGCACCAGGCCGTACGACCAGGCGACCTTCGGCGCGTATCTCGCGTCGCTCACACGGACGTACCCCGAGCTGCGCGCGTTCTTCATCACCGATGCGAGCGGAAAGGTCGTGGCCTCCGCGAGCGGCGAGGGCGTCGGTGTGGATCTCTCGTCGCGCCCGTACCTGCCGCGCCTCAAGGCCGGTGAGGACAAGGTATGGAGCGGTTCGATCATCGGCCTACAGAGCGGGGACATCACCGTCGCATTCGGCCGGCCGATCCGCGCTGCGGATGGCTCCATCCGCGGGTTCATCATCGTCGCGTTCTACCCGGAGCGGGTCCTCCAGGCGCTGCGCGTGGACGTCCCAGCCGACGCGCAGCTCGCGCTCATCGACGAACGCGGGCGGCTCATCTACGCGTCCGACCGCTCCGAGCCCGCCACGACGGAGATCGACGTCACGGGCGCGCCCGGCGTCCGCGATGCGCTGCAGGGGCGGGTCGTTCCCGTCGACGGCGTGATCGCGCCCCTCAGCTCCGATCGACGCTACGGTGCGCTCGCCCCGATCGCCCGCACCGGCTGGGTGCTCGCGATGACGCGTCCGCTCGCCGTACTCGACAGCGAGCTGGTCGCGCGGCTCCTCAGCGACGCGGCGGCGGTCCTCGGCACGCTGCTGGTCGCCGCGCTTCTCGCGGCGTACGTCGCGAACCGGCTGGCGCTACCGCTCCGCCAGCTCTCGCGCAGCGCGGTCGCGATCGGCCGCGGCGAGCGACCGATCATCCCGGACATCGTGGGCGGCGCCGAGCTCGAGCAGCTGTCTGCGGCGATGCGGTCGATGCAGACGGCCGTGGCGCACCGCGAAGACGATCTGCGCCTGCTCGCGGCGGCAAGCGAGCGGCTCACCGAATCGCTCGAGTACCCCGAGACCCTGCGCGCGGCGGCGTACGTCGCGGTCCCCGACTTCGCGGACTGGTGCGTCGTGGACATCGTCGAGGCCGGACGTCTGGCGCGCGCCGCGGTCGCGCACGCCGATCCCGCGCGACAGCCTCTCGCCCTGCGCCTCCATGAGATGTATCCACCGGACGTGTCGAGCGGTCGCGGTCCGATCGGCCGGGCTGTCACGAGCGGGCGTGAAGAGCTCAACAGCCATACCTCGGATGACTTCCTCCAGCAGGCCTCGCGCGGAGCGGACGAGCTCGAGCTGTATCGAGAGCTGCGGCCGCGGTCCTACATCTGCGAGCCGCTGATCCTCGGTGGCGAGGTGCGCGGGGCGATCATGTTCCTCACCGCGGAGTCGGGTCGTGTGTACACCGAGGCGCATCTCGGTCTCGCGCGCGAGCTCGCACGCCGCGTCGCGGTCGGCATCGAGAACGCGAGGCTCTACTACGAAGTGCGGCAGTCGGTGAAGACGCGCGACGACTTCCTCTCGGCCGTCGCCCACGAGCTCAAGACGCCGCTCACGGTGATCAGCGGGACAGCGCAGCTCCTGCGGCGCCGCATGCACGGTGACGAGCTGATCGCGACGGCACCCAGCCTCGAGCGCATCATGGGCGCGGTCGGCCGGATGACGGCCTTCATCGAGGAGCTGCTCGAGCTCGTGCGGCGTCAAGCCGATCCAACGCTCGAGCTGCACCGCGCGCCCACCGATCTGGGCGATCTGGTCCGCCGTGTCACGTCCGAGCTCACGGAGGTCTCTCGCGGTCAGACCGTCGACATCGAGACCGACGGAGACGTCATCGGCGAGTGGGACGCGGTGCGGCTGGAGCGCGCGATCGCGAACGTGCTGGGCAATGCGTTCAAGTACAACGCCCCGGACGGTCGCGTCCGGGTGCGCATCGGTGTCGAGGAGTCGCCCCAGGGCCGCGTGGCATTCTGCGCCGTCAGCGACGAGGGCATCGGCATACCCGAGACCGATCGCGCGCGCATCTTCGAGCGGTTCGCGCGCGGCTCGAATGTCGCCGGACGGATCACGGGGAGCGGCGTCGGTCTCACGATCGTCCGCCAGATCGTCGAGCAGCACGGAGGGACCATCAGCGTGACCAGCACGGTCGGCCGCGGAAGCACGTTCACGATCCGGCTTCCACTCGCGTCCGTGCCGGCGGCGCTCACCGCCGCGAACTAATACTCTTCCGAGGTGCCCGGCACCGTACTCATCACCGGCATCACGGGATTCGCCGGCAGCCATCTCGCCGAACGCTTCGTCACTCAGGGCGTCGCGGTGCATGGCCTCGCGCATGAGGATCCGCCGCATCCGCACCTCGCGGCGGTCGCCGGGCGGGTGACCGTGCACCAGGGCGACATCCTCGACGCGGGTGCGGTGAGCGCTGCGATCGATGCGGCGGGGCCCGACGCGGTCGTGCACCTGGCCGCTCAGGCCGTCCCGACGCTCGCCGCGCAGGATCCGGTCTCCGCGGTGCGCATCAATATCCTCGGCACGGCCACGCTGCTGGCCGCGCTCGATGCGCATCCAAAGACGCGTCTGGTCATGGCGTCGAGCGCCGACGTGTACGGCGCTCCCGACGCGAAGATCGTCGACGAGCGCGCGCCGCTTCGACCTGCGAACGTCTACGCCGCGACGAAGGTCGCGTCGGAGGCGCTCGTCCGCGAGTTCGGCGATCGCCGCGCCGCGGCGACCACGGTGCTGCGCCCGGCGAATCAGATCGGACCGCGCCAGCACCCGGGGCTCGCCGCATCGGCGTTCGCGAGGCAGATCGCCGAGGCCGAGGCCGGCGTCGCGGAAGCCGTCGTGAAGCACGGCGCGCTCGACGCGCGGCGGGACTTCCTCGACGTCCGCGACATGGCTGCGGCATACGCTCTCGCGACAGACATCACCGAAGCGGGCGTCGCCGTGTACAACGTCGGCAGCGGCCGGGCCGTGTCGGTGGCCGAGATCCTCGAGACGCTCGTCGGCCTCGCGCGCGTGCCCGTGCGGGCGGAGCTCGATCAGAGTCGCGTCAGGTCCGGCGCGTCCGCGGCCTTCGCGCTCGATGCCGACCGCTTCCGCCGGCGCACGGGCTGGGCGCCGCGCATCGATCTGCGCACCTCGCTCACCGACACGCTCGAGTACTGGCGCGGACACATCCGGGCGGAGGCGGGGGTAGGGGCCCCCGGGCGCGGAGCGACCGCATGAACATCGTGTTCGGCACGGACGGCTGGCGCGCGCGCATCGCGGAGGAGTACACGTTCGATGCGGTCCGCGTCTGCGCGCAGTCCGTGGCCGAGTGGGTGCAGCAGAGCGGCGAGGCCGGGCGCGGCGTCGTCATCGGGTACGACCGCCGCTTCGCCTCGGAGCACTTCGCGGCCGCCGCGGCCGAGGTCGTCGCCGCGCACGGCATCCATGTCTTCCTCTCGACCGCCGCCGCGCCGACGCAGTCGTTCTCGTACGCGACCATGCGCAAGAAGGCCAAGGCCGGGATCGTCATCACCGCGAGCCACAACCCATGGCCCGACAACGGCTTCAAGGTGAAGTCGGAGACGGGCGCGGCCGCGGCGCCGGACATGCTGAAACAGCTCGAGGCCGTCATCCGGCCGCTCGAGTCGCGGCCGCAGGACGTGCGCCGCAGGCCGTTCGACGACGCGAAGGCGGCCGGTCTCGTCGAGCTGTTCGATCCGGCTCCGGATTACCTCGCGCGCGTCGCCGAGCTCTTCGATCTCGACGCCTTCCGCGGAGCGGGGTACCGCATCGTGTGCGAGCCGCTCTTCGGCAGCGCCAGCGGCTACTTCCCGCGCCTGCTGGGCGGAGGCAAGACGCAGATCGTTGAGATCCACGGCGAGCGCAACCCGTACTTCGGCGGCCTGAACCCCGAGCCGATCCCGCCGAACACCGACGAGTTCCTCGCGCGCATCGTCTCCGAGAAGGCGGATGTCGGACTGGCCGTCGACGGCGACGCCGACCGCGCCGGCCTCGGTGACGAGAAGGGACGGTTCGTCACGACGCTGACGACGTACGCGCTGCTCATGTGGTACCTCCTCGAGATCCGCAAGCTGCGCCAGCCGGTCGTGAAGACCGTGAACATGACGTCGATGGTCGACCGGCTCGGCGAGAAGTACGGTGTTGCGGTCCACGAGGTGCCGGTCGGTTTCAAATACATCGGACCGAAGATGCAGGAGACGGGCGCGATGATGGGCGGCGAGGAGTCCGGTGGCTTCGGCTTCGCGATGCATCTGCCGGAGCGCGACGGCATCGTGGCCGACCTGTTCTTCCTCGACTTCATGCTGAAGACGCACAAGAAGCCGTCGCAGCTCATCGCGGAGCTGATGGATCTCGCCGGGCCCTCCTTCTATCTGCGGCGCGACCTCCGTCTCGACGCCGCCACCTACAGTGACGAGAAGCCGAGGATCATGGAGCGCCTGCGGGCCGCGAAGCCACGCGAGCTCGCGGGGCACACCGTGAAGAAGGTCGTCGAGCTCGACACGGCTGACGGCGTGAAGTACTTCGTCGACGACGGCTCGTGGCTGCTGGTGCGCCTTTCCGGCACGGAGCCTCTGGTGCGCGTCTACACGGAGACGCGCGACGAGGCCGAGGTCGCGCCGATGCTCGACACCGGCGAGAAGATGGTCCGAGGGAGCAAGTGATGGAAACGTCGGTCATCGAATCGGTCGAGCGCATCCGCGCGGCCGATCCGGGGAACATGCTCGATCGCATCAAGGATCTTCCGAAGCAGGTCCGAGACGCGTGGACGATCGCGCGAGCGGCGCAGCTTCCGCCGGCGCACGGCGACGTCCGCAACATCACGGTGGCGGGCATGGGAGGCTCGGCGATCGGCGGCGACCTCGCGGCGGCGCTGCTCGCCGACGAGCTCAAGGTGCCGATGAGCGTGCATCGCGATTACGGGCTGCCCGCGTACGTCGGGCGGGACTCGCTCGTGATCGCCTCGTCGTATTCGGGCAACACGGAGGAGTCGCTGTCGAGCTTCGAGGAGGCACAGCGCCGCGGCGCTCGCGTCCTCGTGCTCACGACCGGCGGGAGGATCGCCGAGCTCGCGCGCGCGGCGAAGTATCCGGTGGTCACGTTCTCGTATTCGGCCCAGCCGCGCGCCGCTCTCGGCTACTCGCTCGGGCTCGTGCTCGGCGTCCTCTCGCGGCTCGGCTTCGTGCGCGATCTGAGCGCGGACATCGACGCGGCACTCGCCGATGTCGCGAAGCTGGAGGAGCGCGTGCACGAGGGCGCACGAACGAACGATGCGAAGAAGCTCGCGATCGAGCTCTACGGCCGGATCATTTTCGCGTACGGTGCCGGGGTGATGGGCGTGATGGCCCGGCGCGTCAAGGGTCAATGGAACGAGAACGCGAAGAACTGGGGCGCCTTCGACGTCCTGCCGGAGCTGAATCACAACGCCGTGGTCGGCTTTCCGCATCCCGACGTCGCGCGCGACGCGCTCACGGTCCTCCTGCTGCGGAGCGATCGCGACAATCCGCGGCACAAGCTGCGGTTCGACGTCACGCGCGAGCTCCTGGATCGTGCGAACGTGCCCCACAAGACGCTGCAGTTCGCTGGGTCGAACATGCTCTCGGAGCTACTGCAGCTCACGCTCTTCACCGACTACGTCTCCTTCTATGTCGCGCTGCTCAACGGTGCCGACCCGACACCGGTGAAGTCGATCGACTATCTCAAGGACCGCCTCGCCAAGGGTTGAGATCGAGCCGACGGTGATCCACCGCGCCGCACGCTTCGCGTTCTGCCCCCGCGATGGCACGGCGCTCGTCCCGACCCGCATCGATGGGCGCGATCGTCCGACGTGCCCGGTGTGCGGCTTCGCCGACTTCATGCATGTCCAGATCGGTGCGAACACGATCGTCGAGCGGAACGGAGGCGTGCTCCTCGTGCGCCTCAATTACGGTCCGCGGGACGGCCACTGGGCGCTGCCGGGCGGGCTCGTCGAGGACGACGAGACGCCGGAGCAGGCCGCGGTCCGCGAGACCGAGGAGGAGACCGGGTTTCACGTGCGCCTCGAAGGTCTGCTCGCGAGCTGGATGCGGCCGGGCTTTCCGATACTGGTCGTCGTGTACCGCGCGCGCATCGAGCGCGGCGAGCTGCGCGTCGCGCCCGACGAGGCATCCGAGGCGCGTTTCTTCCCGCGGGAGCAGCTCCCGGCGCTCGAGGAGCTGGCGTGGCCGTCAACTGTGCACGGCCTCGATGCGTGGCGAGCATACGAGCCGCCGCGTCCCTAAACACCGATACCCGCCAGCCACCCTCCATCCCCCGCACGAGGTATCCGCCGGGTGCGTCGCGCCGCGATGCTCGCGCGAGCGATCGAGATCGAAGGGGGCATCCAAGAGGTGAGCCGCGTGCGTATCAGCGATGGCATGGGTGACCTGGGGCGTGGTGGGTTGAGCCCGGTCGCACGCTTCTCGCTGGCCCTCGCCGCCGTTCTTGCCGTGACCGCGCTCGTGCTCGGTTCGGGCACCGCCTATCTCGTCGCGCGTTACGTCGATGATGAGACGACCTCGTTCACGCAGGATGCCGTCGCAAGCCACTTCGGCTCGGTGTTCAGCGACGATGTCTTCGAGCGCGGCCTCTCCGCCGACGAGCGATCAGAGCTGGCGACCGTCGTCACGTTCCACTTCTCGATCTACAACGTCGTCGCCACCGAGTTCTTCGACCGCACGGGCACCATCGTCTTCTCCTATGACTCGGACGAGATCGGCCGCCGCATCGACCCGGCGACCTATCCGGAGCTCGCCGGCGCGCTGAGCGGCATGCGCGACGCCGAGCGGACGACGATCGTCGCCGACCCCAAGCTCGGCGTGCCCGGATCGGCGCTCGGCTACGGCAGCTTCAACACGCATCACATGGTGGCGGACGCGGGCGCCTCGGCCGCGACGGTGGGCCCCGGCACGCGCGAGATCCGCGCCCTCGAAGCCTGGGTCCCGGTGAAGGAAAAGGGCCAGGTCGTCGGGGCCGTCGTGGTCTGGCGCGACATCGCGCCGATCGACGCGGCACTCATGCGCATCCAGGTCACCATCGCGGCGATCATCGCCTTCGCGGCGCTCATCCTCTGGCTGGTGCTGCGCGGCGTGTACACGCGATCGTCGAAACGCATCGTCACGCAGGCCCGCGCGCTCGAGGACGCGCTCGCGCTCCGCGAGCGCACCTACGACGCGACGCTCACCGCGCTCACGAGCGCGCTCGACTTCCGCGACAACGAGACCGGCGGCCACTCCGATCGCGTGGTGGCGTACATGGAGCTCCTGCTCGAGCAGATGAACATCCGTGGTGACGAGCTCGCGACGCTGCGCCGCGGCGCGCTCCTCCACGACGTCGGCAAGATCGGCGTCCCCGATAACGTGCTCCGCAAGCCGACCGCGCTGAGCGAGAGCGAGTGGGCGATCATGAAGCGCCACCCCGAATTCGGCGCGCGGATCATCTCGGGCATCCCGTTCCTCGAAGAGGTCGCACGGATCGTCCGGCACCACCACGAGCGCTGGGACGGCATGGGGTATCCCGATGGGCTGAAGGGCGACCGCATCCCGCTGGGCGCGCGCATCTTCGCGGTCGGCGACTCCTTCGACGCGATGACGAGCGACCGACCGTACCGTCGCGCGCTCCTCATCGACGCCGCCCGCGAAGAGATCCGACGCTGCGGCAGCTCGCAGTTCGATCCCGCCGTCGTGACCGCGTTCCTCAGCATCCCCGTGGCGCGCCTCGCCGCGATCGCCGACAACGCGCCGCACACGCACCCGCGCGTGGTGGCGAGCTAGTAGGGCCTCGCGTGCGGCCTTCCCCACGGAAATCGAGGGTTATCGGCACGGCCTAGAATCGCTTCGTCCGGCGCCAGCCGGAACGACGGAGCGGTGGAGGTCGGTGGATGTACTCGAGCCTCATCTCCAAGATCGAGAAGGCGAAGCGATACGCCGAAGAGCCCCAGCGGATCACGATCCAGGAACTCGACGTCAAGTTCCGCGGCGACAACGGCTCGCATAGCGTTTCGCTCCACGGAGATGAGTGGTCGTGCGAATGCGATCACTTCCGTACCTCGGGTCTGTGCGCTCATGTCATGACCCTTCAGCGTCTCTTCGAGACCCATCTCACCGACGCGGTGAAGTACACGACGGAGCACGTTCCCGCGTAGTTCGCGTGCCCACAACTGAATAAGCAGGGTCCCAGCGAAGCCGGTGAGATTCCGGCAGGGTCGCGCCACCGTTACGGACGTTCGGTCCGAACTCGGGTCGCCTGGTACTCCTGCTCGCGGCCAACACGCCTTCGCGAAAAAGGAGTGAGCCAGATGCGCGTTCCGTTCCCGCGACTCCTCGCCGTCCTCCTTCTCGTCGCCACCGCCTGCGGCGCCACCGCGCCCGTCCAGAGCCTGCCGCCAAGCCCCAGCGCAGCGAGCCCGGCCGTCGCGTTCCCCACCACGGTCACCGACTTCCAGAACCGCCCCGTCACCGTGCCGCAGCGGCCCGAGCGCATCGTGTCGATCGGCCCGTCCATCACCGAGTTCATCTTCGCGCTCGGCGCCGGACCGCGCGTCGTAGGCGCCGACGACTTCTCCGACGAGCCGGCCGCCGCGAAGCAGGTGGAGAAGGTCGGCGGCATCAAGGTCAATTTCGAGAAGGTCGTGTCGCTGCGACCCGATCTCGTCCTCAGCGTGAAGTTCTCGGACGGCACGATCGAGAAGCTGACGGGCGCGGGCCTGCTCGTCCTCGTCGTCGATCCGCAGAGCGTCGGTGATGTCGCGCGCACCGCCATCCTGCTGGGCCGAGCGGTCGGGAGCGACGGCGAGGCCATGGCGCGCGACATCCAGAAGCGCGTCGACGACGTCAGGACGAAGACGTCATCCGCGACGACGAAGCCGCGCGTCTACCACGAGATCGATGCCTCCGACCCGACGAAGATCTTCACCGTCGGGCCCGGCTCGTACATCCACGACCTCATCGAGATCGCGGGCGGCCAGAACATCGCGGCCCGCGCGGTGAGCGCGTACCCGCAGCTCTCCGCCGAGGAGATCCTGCGCAGCGATCCCGAGATCATCGTCCTCGCGGCCGCGGAATATTCGGCCAAACCGGATCAGGTCGCCGCGCGGACCGGCTGGTCGGTCATCAGCGCGGTCAAGAACAAACGCATCGTCAGCATCGCGCCGAACCTCATCAACCGGCCCGGCCCGCGGGTCGGCGAGGCCGCGGAGGCCTACGCGAGGCTCGTGCATCCCGAGCTCTTCCCCTAGTGCGCACCGCGACGGTGTTCGCCCTGCTTGTGGCCGCGCTCGTCGTGAGCGCGGCCGCGGGCATCCTCGTCGGCGCGGTGGCGATCGCGCCCGGCGACGTGGTCTCGGCCCTGCTGGGCTCGAACGACACCAGCGGCACGATCATCCGCGAGCTCCGCTTGCCGCGCGTGCTCGGCGCGGCGCTCGTCGGCGGCGCGCTCGCGGCCGCGGGCGCCCTGCTGCAGGGCATGCTGCGCAATCCGCTCGCCGACCCCTTCGTCACCGGCACGTCCGCCGGCGCGTCGCTCGGCGCGGTGATCGCGGTGGCGATCGGGCTGGAGCCGACGCTCGTTCCGCTCGCGGCATTCGGTGGCGCGATGGGCGCGATCGCGCTGGTGTGGCGGCTCGCGCGACTCGGCGGCAGGACGACGGTGCTCACCGTCCTGCTCGCTGGAGTGGTGCTCACCTCGTTCGCCGGCGCGCTCGTGACGCTCATCCTCGTCTCGAGCGACCGGCTCGCCCTCCGCCTGCGCGCCGTGCTCGGCTGGCTGCAGGGCGGCATCTCGGTGATCAGCTGGAGCGAGCTGGCGGTGGTCGCGATCGTCGTCGCGGTCGGTGTGATCGGCGCGCTCCTGCTCGCGCCGCGCATCGACGCCTACGCGTTCGGCGAGGAGACCGCGGCCGCGCTCGGTGTGGATCTCGATCGGACGACCGCGGCCGTGCTCGCGACCACCGCGCTCCTCACCGGCGCCGCCGTCGCGATCGCCGGCCTCATCGGATTCGTCGGCCTGGTCGTCCCGCACGCGCTGCGATTCCTGCTCGGCGCGACGCACCGGCGGCTCATCGTCGCGAGCATCCCGGCGGGTGCGATCGCCCTGGTCCTCGCGGATCTCGGCGCGCGCACCGCGCTCGCTCCGGCCGAGCTTCCGGTGGGCGTCATCACCGGCGTCGTCGGCGCGCCGTTCTTCCTCGCACTGCTCGTGCGGTCGCGCCGGATCATCGTGTGAGCCTGCTGGTCGCCCGCGCCCTTCGCGCGGGCTATCGCGAGCGCGAGGTGCTGCGCGACGTGGATCTTGTCGCGCGCGCGGGCGAGCTCGTCGCGCTCGTCGGTCCGAATGGGGCGGGGAAGTCGACGCTCCTGCGTGTCCTCGCCGGGCTGGTGCGGCCGACCGCGGGCACCGTGACGGTGGACGGCGTGGACATCGCGTCCCTCGATCGACGGGCTATCGCGCGGCGTGTCGCCGTCGTGCCGCAGGTGTTCGAAACGCTCTTCCCGTTCACCGTGCGCGAGGTCGTCACGCTCGGGCGCACGTCCCGTCTCGGGCCGCTCGGAACGCTCGGCGCGGACGACGCGCGCGCGGTCGCGCGCGCCATCGATGAGCTGGATGCCGGAGACCTGACGGACCGGCGCATCGATCGCATCTCCGGTGGCGAGCGCCAGCGGGCGGTCCTGGCGATGGCCCTCGCGCAGGAGGCCGACGTCCTGCTCCTCGACGAGCCGACCGCGCATCTCGACCCGGCCCATCAGCGCGCGACGCTCGAGCGCGTCGCGGCGCTCGCGCGCGAGCGGGGCCTGGTCGTCGTCGCCGTGCTGCACGATCTCAACCTCGCGTCGGCGCTCGCCACGCGCGTGGTCGTCCTCGCCGGCGGCGCGATCGTGCGCGATGGCGACGCCGCGCAGGTGCTCACGCCGGACACGGTCGCGACGGTCTTCGGATCCGGCCTTCACGTCGTGATGCACGACGGCCGGCCGTTCGTGCTCCCCGAGCCCAGCGCCGCGGCGGAGCGTCAGGCCCGTGCCGGCTGACGCGCGGGCCAATGCCGCCGACGCAGGTCACGCAGTGGAATGAGATGCGCGCTGATGTGGTCCGGTGGCAAGGACAGCGCGCTCGCGCTGTGGCGCGCCCGCGGGCGCGGCCTGAGCGTGGACTGGCTGGTGAACGTGTACGACCGTGCGAGCACGCGCGTGCGCTTCCACGCGACACCGGTCGACGCGATCGCGCGGCAGGCTGACGCGGCCGGCGTGTCGCTGGTGGGCGTGGCGACGGACTGGGACACGTTCGACGCGTCGCTGCGCGAGGCCTTCGCGGCGCTGGTGCGGCAGGGCTGTCGCGGCGTGGTCTTCGGCGACATCCATCTGGCCGACGTCCGCGCGTGGTACGAGGAGCGCACGCGCGCCGCGGGTCTCGAGCACGTCGAGCCCCTGTGGGGTGAGGACCCGCGCACGCTGCTCCGGGAGTTCGTCGCGATCGGCGGACGGGCCGTGGTGACGTGCGTCGAGACCGCGAAGCTCGACGCCGCCTGGCTCGGCCGCATCATCGACGAGCGGTTCGTCCACGACATCGCCGCGACCGGCATCGATCCCTGCGGTGAGAACGGCGAGTACCACTCCTATGCGTACGCCGGTCCGTTCTTTCGCACCGCCGTGGCCTGGCGGGCCGGTGATCGCCGTGACGATGGTCGGTTCGCGCAGCTCGACGTCCTCGACGCCGTGCGGTCTTCGGCCGTCTAG
>JBKPCZ010000047.1:0-2985 GCA_046727665.1 Chloroflexota bacterium | reverse complement strand
CCCCCCCCCCCCCCCCCCCCCTTTTCAAGCAGAAGACGGCATACGAGATATTACTCACCGTCTCGTGGGCTCGGAGATGTGTATAAGAGACAGGGGTCGCGGCGCCGCGCCGGCTGGTGGCGGTGGTGCGGGTGCCGCCGGCGGCGCTGGTGGCGGCGGCGCGAACCGTCTCGAAGCCATGCGCGAGCGTCTCGTCCAGACCTACAAGCTCGACGAGGCCCAGCAGCGCAAGCTCGATGCGATCCTGCAGGAGAGCCGGAGCCAGTTCGCGGGCCTCCAGGGACTTCCCGAGCAGGAACGCCAGGCACGGATCCAGAAAAATCGCGAGGCGACGCGGCTGAAGATCCGCGAGATCCTCACCGATGAACAGCGCGCGCGCTACGACGCGGAAAGCTCCGGGGCCACGACCGCCGCCGGCAGTGGTCGTAGCGGTCGAGGCGCCACCGCCGGCCGCGTGTGGGTCCAGGGGCCCGACGGTAAGCTGCAGCAGGTTCAGCTGACGCTCGGCATCAGTGACGGCTCCAGCACCGAAGTGGTGGCGGGGGAGCTGAAGGAAGACCAGGAAGTCGTGGTCGGCCTCGTGGGCGGGCAGCAGGGCCCCCGGCCCGCGCCATCCGCGACGCCGGGAGGCGCCGGTGGCCCGCGTCTCAGACTCTGAGCCGATGGTCATCGTCACCGAGGGCTTGACCAAGGACTATCATCTCGGTCCGCACACCGTGCACGCCCTGCGCGGCGTGTCGGTGGGAGTCGCGCGAGGCGAATTCCTCGCCGTGATGGGCCCGTCCGGTTCCGGCAAGTCGACGTTCATGAACGTCCTCGGCTGCCTCGACGTCCCGACAGACGGCCGCTACCTCATCGACGGTGAAGACGTGGCGGGGCTCGACCGGGATGCGCTGGCCAGGATTCGCAGCCGGAAGATCGGGTTCGTCTTCCAGACCTTCAACCTGCTGGCGCGGACGAGCGCGCTCGAGAACGTGGAGCTGCCCCTGCTCTACAGCAACGTGCCGGCGCGCGCGCGGCGCGAGCGCGCGAAGAAACGCCTCGGCGAGGTGGGGCTCGCGAACCGCGAGCATCACCACCCGAGCCAGCTCTCGGGCGGCCAGCAGCAGCGCGTCGCGATCGCGCGTGCGCTCGCCAATGACCCGACGGTGATTCTCGCCGACGAGCCGACCGGCGCGCTCGACTCGCGCACGAGCCTCGAGATCATGGCGCTGCTCCAGCGTCTCAACCGGCAAGGGATGACGATCGTCGTCGTCACCCACGAGCCGGACGTCGCCGCCCACGCCGGCCGGATTCTCACGTTCCGGGACGGCCGCGTGGTCCGAGACGAGAAGATCGCCGTGCCGCGCGATGCGATGGCCGAGGTGGCGGAGCTACCGCGTGACGACGAGCACGAAGCCGAGGAAGCGCTCGCATGAGCGCCTCTGACATGTCCTCATGAACCCCCTCCAGAGCGCGCGCGTGGCGCTCCGTGCCCTGCGCGTCAACAAGCTCCGCAGCGCGCTCACGATGCTCGGCATCATCATCGGCGTCGGCGCAGTGATCGCGATGGTCGGCGTGGGCGCGGGGGCCCAGGCGCGCGTGGCGGAGCAGATCCAGAGCCTGGGCTCCAACCTGATCATCGTGCTGTCGGGCAGCACCACCTCGGGCGGCATCCGCCTCGGCCAGGGCAGCCAGCTCACGATCACGGAGGAGGACTCGCTCGCGATCGCGCGTGAGATCCCCGCCGTGCAGGCCTCGGCGCCGTCCATGCGGGGCACCGCCCAGGTCGTCTACGGCAATCTGAACTGGGCGACCGGGATTCAGGGCGTGACGCCGGACTACTCGGAAGCGCGTGAGTGGGGCGTGACGTCCGGACGCTTCCTCACGATCGAAGACCTCGACGGCGCCACGAAGGTGGCGCTCCTCGGGCAGACCACGGCGCAAAACCTCTTCGGAGACCTGGATCCGCTCGGGCAGATCATCCGGATCAAGAAAGTTCCCTTCACCGTCGTGGGCGTGCTCGACCGCAAGGGCCAGAATTCGTGGGGCCAGGACCAGGACGACATCGTGATCATCCCGCTCACGACCGCGAAGAAGAAGGTGCTCGGGGTGAGCCAGGCGAATGCACGGTCCGTCGGATCCATCTCCGTCAAGATCCGTGCGGGCGAGAACATGGTCGAGGCCGAGGATCAGATGCGCGCGCTCCTCCGCCAGCGTCATCGACTCCAGCCGTACCAGGATGACGATTTCACGCTCCGCAACCTGTCCGAGATCCTCCAGACGCAGGAAGAGTCGTCGAAGGTGATGACGTACCTGTTGGCCGCGATCGCTTCGGTGTCGCTGCTCGTGGGCGGGATCGGGATCATGAACATCATGCTCGTGTCGGTGACCGAGCGGACGCGGGAGATCGGGTTGCGCATGGCCGTGGGCGCGCGCGGGCGCGACATCCTCCTGCAGTTCCTGGTCGAGGCGGTGACGCTCTCGTTGATCGGCGGCATCATCGGCATCGCGCTGGGTGTCGCCAGCTCGCAGGCCATCAGTGAGTTCGCGGAGTGGCGCACGCAGCTGCCGCTGGGAGCCGTCGTAATGGCCTTCGGCTTCGCCGCCGCGGTCGGAGTCTTCTTCGGCTTCTACCCCGCGCGCAAGGCCGCGCGCCTCGATCCGATCGAAGCTTTACGATACGAGTGAGACTCGGAGGGGGGCTTCGCCCCCCTTCCGACGAGCAAAAACGGCGAGCCATTCGGCTCGCCGTTTTTGCTCTGCCTCCCCCCAACAACAGCAACAGCAGGATTGCGCGGGCGAAGCCCGCGCTCGAACCCGCTATGGGCTGTTGCGCTCCAGTTCCTTTTCGCGCAGACCCAGTTCCGGATACCACGGGCCAGGGAACGCGTACGGATCGCTGACGAGCGCGGCGTGACCGTGCGGATAGATCACGACCTGACTGCCGGGCTGCAGCGTCGTGAACGGCACCGGACGGTTGTCGACCATCACCACGGTCTGCGT
>JBKPCZ010000046.1:0-3821 GCA_046727665.1 Chloroflexota bacterium | reverse complement strand
AGCTCCCGCGCTCGTCGGCCTCTTCTGTCTCGAGTCCGCCGACGAAGGCGGCCTGAGCCGCTTCGTGAGCCTGGCGACCGCGCACGAGGAGCTGCGTGCACGCGATCCCGAGCTGCTGACACGCCTCTACCAGCCGTTCTGGTGGGACCGGCAGGCCGAGCACGCGAGCGACGATTCGCGGGTCAGCAGACACCCCGTCTTCGAGGGCGATCGCCGCGGCCTCAGCGCGCGCTACTACGAGGACTACGTGGTGAAGGGCCACGCGCTGTCCGGCGAGCCGCTCGATGCAGCAGGGACCGCGGCGCTTGCCGCCCTGCGTGACATCGTCGACGCTCCCGAGCACTGGGTGGAGTTCCGCATCGCCAAGGGCCAGCTTCAGTACGTCAACAACCGCCGGTTCGCCCACAGCCGGACGGCGTTCGCCGACAGCGAAGGGCCGAGTCGGCGCCACATGCTGCGGTTCTGGAATCGCGAGGAAGGGACGATCCAGCTCGAAGGCCAGTGAGTGACCTCACCGTCGCCGCGTACGCGGCGCTGGTCGTTTTCCTCGCCTACGTGGTCCGCGGGATCGCAGGGTTCGGCTCCGGACTGATCGCGGTGCCTCTCCTCTCCGTCATGGCCCCGGTGCAGATGGTGGTGCCGGTGGTCGTCTCGCTCGACTACGTGGGTTCCGGCGTCCAGAGCGTCCGGAACCTCGGTCGCGTCGTCTGGCGGGAGCAGCTCACGCTGCTTCCGTTCTCGCTGATCGGGATCGCGCTGGGGCTCGTGGTCCTGCGCGGTGTGTCGACGACCGTGCTGAGCCGCGCGCTCGGCGGGTTCGTGATCCTCTACGCCGTCTACCAGCTGCTTCCGCTGCCGCCGCTCCGGGGCCCACGCCTGACCGCGATCGCGTGTGGGCTGCTCGGCGGTCTCGTGGGCACGCTGTTCGGCACCGGCGGGCCGTTCTACGCGATCTACTTCAACCTGCGCAGTCTCGACAAGGCGGAGTTCCGCGCGACGTTCGCCACCAACTTCCTCATCGACGGCGGGGTGCGGCTCGTCGGCTACGCCGTCGCCGGGCTCTACGGGTGGAGCACGCTCGAGTGGACGGTCACGACGCTGCCGCTCGTGGCCGTGGGGCTGTACGTCGGCGGCCGCATTCACCTCGGCTTGAGCCAGCGCGCTTTCGTGCGGCTGGTGAGCCTGATTCTCGTGGCGAGCGGCGCCGCGCTTCTGCTCAGAGGCTGACGTCGCGTCGGATGCCGGACTCACTTGCCGTACAGCCAGTGTGGGAACCACAAGGCAATCCCCGGAAACAGGATCACGAGCAGCAAGCCGATCAGCTGGAGCCCCATGAACTCCACCATCCCCCAGTGGATGTCGCTGAGCTTCCAGTTCGGCGCGACCGCCTTGAGGTAGTACGCCGCCGTCGCAACGGGCGGTGACAGGAACGTCGTCTGGAAGTTCACGGCGATCAGGACGGCGAACCAGAGCGGATCGAACCCGAGGGCCATGATCGTCGGCTGGAACAGCGGCACGAACACGAAGACCAGTGTCGGCCACTCGAACGGCCAGCCGAGCAGGAAGACCAGGACCATGACCACGAGCAGCGTGCCCATGGGCGGCAGCGGTAACCCGACGAGGATGTCGGTCAGCAGCGAGGCCGAGCCAAGGCGCGCGAAGATCGCGCCGAAAATGTTCGAGGCGACGGCCAGCAGGAGCATCATGCTCGACTGCTGGGCGGTCTGGATCACCGCCGTCTTCACCTGGCGCCACGAGAGTGTTCGATAGAGGGCGGCCATGATGAGCGTACCCACGACGCCGACTCCCGCCGCCTCGGTCGGCGTGGCCATGCCTGCCAGGATGGGCCCGAGCGTCACCGCGGTCAGGATGGCGTGCGGCAGCATCCCGAGCGTCAGCTCGGCGGCGAGCGTACGCACCGGAACCGCGCGCTCGGCGGGCGGCAGCGGCGGCCCGAGGCGCGGATCGATCACGCAGCGGACAAGCGTCCACCCGATGAAGATCCCCGCCAGCAGGAAACCCGGACCGAACGAGGCCGCGTAGAGGTCGATGACCGGGACGCCCATCATCGGCCCCATGACGACGAGCATCACGCTCGGCGGAATCAAGATGCCGAGGCTGCCGCCGGCGGTGATCGATCCGGCCGCAAGTCGCGGGCTGTATCCCGCTCTCACCATGGCCGGCGCGGCCATGATGCCGATGACCGCGACCGTCGCGCCCACGGTGCCGGCGGCGATCCCGAAGATGGTGGCGGTGACGAGCACCGCGACGTAGAGGGCGCCAGGCACGGGGCCGAGGAGAAGGCGGAGCGCGTGAAACAACCGCTCCATGAGCCCGCCCTCCTCCAGGAGGTAGCCCATGAAGATGAACAGGGGCACCGCGGCGAGGACCTGCTCCTTCATCATGCCGATGGTCTGCAGGACGGTCAGATAGAAGACGAGATCGCCGAGCGCCAGATAGCCGAACGCGAGGGAAAGAAACATCAGCGTGAAGGCGATGGGGAATCCGGCGAAGATCGCGACGAAGAAGACACCGAGCAGGACGAAGCCGATCCATTCGTGGCTCACGCGCGGCCACGGATCGCCCGCCCGCATCGGATCAGCTCGGAGAGGCCCTGCAGCAGCAGGAGGGCCGCGGTCATCGGGATCACGGCCTTGAGCAGGTACATCGGAAACGGCACATTCCCGATCCTGAGCCCCGTACGCTCGCCGATCGCCCAGGCGAACCGCGCTTCAACCGCCCCCGCGTAGAGGATGAACAGCAGGCCGGGGAAGAAGAAGAGCACGTAGCAAATCGTGTCGACGACGGCCCGCGTCTTCACCGACCAGCGCTCGTAGAACACCTCGGTCCGGATGTGCCCGCCCTTGAGCAGGGTGTAGGCCGCCGCCAGCATGAACTGGGCACCGTACGTGATGTAGCTGACTTCGTAGGTCCATCGGGTGGGGGCGTGGAAGGCGTAGCGGGCGACCGCCTCGTACGCCATCGCAACGGTCATCGGGACGATGAGCCAGCCCGCGAACCAGCCGGCCGCCGTGCTCACGGCGTCGATGCTCCTGACCACGCCGTCGACCACGCGCGCTGCGAGTGATCGTGGCGCGCCGCGCGCTGGACTCACGACCACCTCGGGAGCGGGCGAAAAACCATGACGTCCCGCCGCACTCCGCCACGAAATGGCGTGCCGGTCAAGCGCGGCACGCTCTCAGCGAGGACGCTTGACATGACGGCGGGATGGCAGGATCGTGGCCCGGCACGTCGAGGGATCGAGTCTGCGCCGCGATCGGGAGAGAACCGCAATGAGCGACACGCCAACGTTCGGACGCTACGCCGAGATTCCCGTCGACGAGATGACGAAGGAACAGCGGGACGGATACCGCTTCCTCGTCGACGGTCCGCGCGGACGGCTTCCCGGGCCCTACAAGGTGTGGGTGCACAATCCGAAGCTCGTGCACGCGGCTGCCCCGCTCGGGCAGCATTTCACGCCGGGCCAGTCGTCGCTGTCGGAGCGCGAGCGCGAAATCGCCGTCGTCGTCACCACGAGCAAGTGGCACTCGGCCTATCCGGCCGCCGCACACGAGAAGCGCGGCAAGGAGGTCGGGCTGCCCGCGGCAACAGTCGAAGCGATGGTGGCCGGCCTTCCGGCCTCGTTCACGGACGCGCGGGAGCAGGTCGTCTACGAGATGGCGATGGCGCTTGCGGGCGGCCGACTGGTCTCTCAGGGTCTCTACGACCGCGCGGTCAAGGTGCTCGGGCACGAGAGCATCACCGATGTGATCGTCCTGATGGGCTACTACACGGCCGTCTCGCTGACGATGAACTTCTAC
>JBKPCZ010000045.1:0-5386 GCA_046727665.1 Chloroflexota bacterium | reverse complement strand
CTTCTCGGACTCACCGACGTCGAGATCCGCAACGACCGTGCGGAGGCGCTCGGACGCGAGCGTCGCGATCGGTACGACGTCGGCACCGCTCGGGCCGTCGGAAGCATCGGGCAATGCAGCGAGTACCTCCTGCCCTTCCTGCGCGTCGGCGGCGACGCGATCGTGTGGAAGGGACGCGTCGATGCCGAGCTGCCCGGCGCGCAGAAGGCCGTCGCCGCGCTGGGTGGCGAGATCGCAGCGATCGTTCCGACATCCTCGCTCGGCGTCGGCGACGTGCTTCCCGGTCGCAACCTCGTCGTCGTGCGGAAGACGCGCGCCACTCCCTTGCGTTATCCGCGCACATCCGCCGAAGCGCGCCGCCGGCCGTGGTGATCGTTCCTTCGGTCGACGTGCGCGGCGGGCGTGTCGCGTATCGCGGCGGCGCCGGTGCGGATGTCGGGCCCGCCGACCTCGCGTCGCGCTACGTGCGCGAGGGCGCGGAGGAGCTTCACCTGGTCGACCTCGATGGCGCGGAGCGTGGCGATTACGCGAACACGGACGTCCTCGCCGACATCGCGCGCACCGCTGGGATCCCTTGCCGTCTTGCGGGCGGCATCTCGTCGCTCGCGAAGGCCGAGGAGGCCATCGCCGCGGGCTTCGCGGGCGTGCTCTTCTCGAGCGCGGTCTTCGGCGACGACACGCTGCTGCGGCGCATCGCACGCCTCGGCACCAAGGCGATCATCGAGATCGAGGCGAGCGCTGGCGCGCTCGCACCGCGCGGCGGCGACGCCGAGCTCGTGCGCCGCGCCACCGGCCGCGACGCGCTCGAGGCCGCTGAGATCGCGACGCTGCGCGGCATCCGGGCGCTCTACGTCGTCGACACCAGCGCCGACGGTCGCCTCGGTGGTCCGCCGCTCGTTCTCATGGAGCGTCTCCGCGCGAAGACCGGCCGCGACCTCGCGTTCCACACCGGCGGAGGCGTGCGTGATGCCGAGGACGTGCGCGCGCTCGCGCGCTGGGGCGCGGCGTCGGTCGTGATCGGGCGCGCATTTCTCGACGGGCGCCTCACCCTCGCCGAGGCGAAGGCCGCGTGCGCGTAGGACTCCTCTCCGACGTCCATGCCAACCTCGTCGCGCTCGAAGCCGTTCTCGCCGCGCTCGGCAAGGTGGACGCGCTGTGGGTGACCGGCGACACCGTCGGGTATGGCCCGGATCCCTCGGAGACGCTGGCGTTGCTGCGCGAGCGGAAGGCGCTCCTCATCCAGGGGAATCACGACCGCGCGGTCGCCACCGGGGAGGGGCTCGAGTTCTTCCACGATCGCGCCGGTGCCGCGGCCCGGCTTCACGCGGAGTGGCTCTCGGCCGAGGAGCGCGATGCGCTCGCGGCGCTGCCGACCGTCCACCGCGTGGACCGCTTCACCCTCTGCCACGGCAGCCTTCGCGATCCGCTGTGGGAGTACGTCACCAACGCGCTGACGGCCGAAGCCACGCTCGCTCGCGCGCGCACGCCGTTCTGCTGCAACGGTCACACGCACGTTCCGGCGATGTTCCACGCGCAGGCCAGTGGCGTGCGACTGTTGCAGCCGAAGCCCGACCAGCCATACGCGCTGAACGACCGCACGCTCATCAACCCTGGCAGCGTCGGGCAGCCACGGGACGGTGATCCGCGTGCGGCCTACGCCGTGCTCGACACCGACGCCGCGACCGTCACCTTCTATCGTTCGACGTATCAGGTGGATGAGACGCAACGACGGATCCGCGCGCGTGGCCTCCCGGAGATGTTCGCCGACCGCCTGGCGTTCGGCGTGTAGTGGCGCGCTCGCGCTCGTTCTCCTCGCGTCATGCAGCGGCGCCGGCAGTGGCGGCGGTGCCGGCGGTGGCGGAGCGGTGAGCCCGACGCCGTCCTCGCGCTCCATCGCGTTCACCGAGGTCGCGTCGACGGCGCAGTCGGGGTACGAGTCCGCCGCGATAGTTGTCGGCACGAGCGACGCGTCCCGTGCCGCGATCGCGCGCCTGATCCCGAGCGCGACGGTGCCCTCCGGGCGCGTGCTCGTCGCAGCTTTCCAGGGCGAGCAGCGCACCGGTGGCTTTGCGATCCACATCAACAGGATCGAGCGGATCGGCGATCGGCTCGACGTTTACGCCACGTTCACCGAGCCGCGGAAGGACTCGTTCGTCACGCAGGTCCTCACCTCGCCGGCACACGTCGTGTCCATCGCCTCCGCGGACGCGAGCGGCGTGCGCGAGGCCGTGTTGCTCGACGACAGCGGCGTCGAGCGAGCGCGCGCGAGGACGACCTAAACAACTTCTCAACACGCGCTCGTCCGTAGACTCGGCGCCTTGAGGGAACGTTGAACGACGAGCGCGATCCGACTCCCGCACCCGAGTTGGAACGGACGAGTCTCGAGCGTCGAGAGGAGCGTCGCGGTCAGCGTCCCGGCGATCGCGTGGTGCGCATCGTCCGTCCGCGCGAGTTCAAACGCACCCGCGGCGGCTTCGTCGTGACCGACGAAGCGCTCGAGCCGAAGGGCGGTATCGGGCGCGCGTGGGCCAACGCTCGCCGGCTACTCATCGGTCGTCGACTGGCCACCGCGGAGGAGCACACCGAGCGCGTCTCGAAGAAGATCGGCCTCGCGATCTTCGCGTCGGACAACATCTCCTCGTCCGCGTACGCGACCGAGGAGACGATGCGCGTCCTCGCGCTGGCCGGGATCGGTGCCGTCGCGGCGCTGACACTGCCTCTCACCGTCGCGATCGTGGTCATCCTCGTGATCGTCGTGCTGTCCTATGTGCAGGTCATCAAGGCCTACCCGAACGGCGGTGGCAGCTATGTCGTCGCGAAGGAGAATCTCGGCGTGGTGCCCGGCCTCGTCGCCGGGAGCGCCCTGCTGGTCGATTACTTCCTCACCGTGTCCGTGTCGGTCGCGGCCGGCGTCGCCGCCGTGACGAGCGCGTTCCCCGATCTCCACGCAGGGCGGGTCGCCATCGCCGTCGCTCTGGTCGTGCTCCTCACGATCGGGAATCTGCGCGGCATCCGTGAAGCCGGGAACATCTTTGCCGCGCCGACCTATGTGTACGTCCTGGCGATCTTCGGACTCATCGGTGTGGGCTTTTGGCGCGTGCTCGCCGGCGACGCTCCCGCCGCGCCGCCGCCGATCCAGACCTTCGCGCCGGACGGGACGCAGCCCCTCACCGTGCTCCTGCTGCTTCGCGCGTTCGCGTCGGGCTCGGTCGCGCTGACCGGCACGGAGGCCGTCGCCAACGGCGTGCAGGCGTTCAAGAAGCCCGAGGCGCGTAACGCGCAGATCGTCCTCCTCTGCATGGGCTCCCTCTTCGCCACGATCTTCCTGTCGATCAGCTTCCTCGCGACGACCATCGGCATCCAGCCGGACGAGAGCGAGACCGAGACGGTGGTGAGTCTCCTCGCGCGCTCGCTCGTCGGCACCAGCCCCTACTTCTACCTCGTCCAGTTCTCGACGGCGCTGCTGCTCACCCTTGCCGCGAACACGGCCTTCAACGGCTTCCCGCGCCTCGCGTCGATCATGGCCGTCGACCGCTTCATGCCCCGGCAGTTCGCGCAGCGTGGCGACCGTCTCGCGTTCAGCACGGGCATCGTCGCGCTCGCGCTCGTCTCCTCGTTCCTCATCGTCGCCTACGACGCGAGCGTCACCGGACTGATCCCGCTCTACACCGTCGGCGTCTTCATCGCCTTCACGCTCTCACAGAGCGGCATGGTCCGGAAGTGGGTGCGCGACCGAAGCCGCGGCTGGCAGGTCGGCGCCGCCATCAACGGCGCGGGCGCCATCGCCACCGGCGTCGTCGCGGTCGTCGTCGGCATCAGCAAGTTCCAGGTCGGCGCGTGGATGGTCATCGCGATCCTTCCGGTGCTGGTGGCGATGCTCTACGCGATCAATCGCCACTACCGCTCGATCGAGGACAGCCTCCTCATCGCCACCACCGTGCCGGTTCGCGTGCAGTCGACCGTGCCGCGCATCGTCGTGCCGATCAGCCGCATCGACCGCGCGTCCTTGCGCGCGCTGAGCATCGCGCGCGGCCTTGGCGGCGAGCTTCATGCGGTACACATCTCGTTCGACGCCGAGGGCGCGAGCGCGTTCAAGCGACGGTGGGAACGCGTCGTCGGCGAGACGATCCCGCTGGATACCATAATCTCGCCGTACCGTGCGCTCATGCCACCGCTGCTCAGATATCTCGACGCGATCGACCGGGGCGGTCCCGGACGTCCGATCATCGTGGTCCTCGCCGAGTTCGTGCCGCGGCGCTGGTGGGAGGCCCTCCTCCACAACCAGACCGCGCTCCTGTTGAAGCTACGGCTATTCGTCCGCCGCAACACGTCCGTGCTCGACGTCCCGTATCACCTCGACGATCCCGAACCGCTGGACATGGAGGATGAGCGACCGGGGCGATGACGGTCGCCGCGACGTGGAGCCGCCCTCGATGGAAGAGCGGTCCGCGCACGCCGGCTCAAAGCTCGGCGATCGACGCGTACGGATCATCCGGCCCTCCAGCGAGTTCCGCCGCCACGCCGGCCACTGGGTCGCGACGGGGCGGGTCGATGCTCCGCACGGCCCACTCGGGCGGGCGTACGAGGCGGCCCGCCGGATCCTGTTCGGCGCGCGGCTCACGTCCGAAGAGGAGGTCGGCGAGCGGCTCTCGAAGAAGACCGGGCTCGCCATCATGGCCTCGGACAACATCTCGTCGTCCGCGTACGCCACCGAAGAGGCGATGCGCGTCCTCGCGTTCGCGGGCGGGGCGGCCCTTGCCCTCACCATGCCGATCGCGATCGCCGTGTGCGTCGTGCTGGCGGTGGTCGTCCTCTCCGAGTCGCGCGTCATCCGTGCGTATCCGAATGGCGGCGGCAGCTACATCGTCGCGAAGGACAACCACGGCGTCATCCCCGGGCTCATCGCCGCGGCCGCGCTCCTCATCGACTACGTGCTGACCGTCGCGGTGTCGTCGGCCGCCGGCGTGGCGGCGATCTCCAGCTTCCTGCCCGCCGTGCACGACCATCGCGTGCTGTGGTCGCTCGGCATCATCGCGCTGCTCACGATCGGCAACCTGCGCGGCATTCGGGAAGCCGGCGTCATCTTCGCTGCTCCGACCTATGTGTACGTCGTGTCGCTGCTGGGGCTCATCGCCTACGGCATGTTCCGCATCGCCTCCGGCGACGTGCCCGATCCGGTGACTCCGCGCGACGCGTTCGAGCCTCAGGGCATCGAGCTGCTGACGCCGCTCATCGTGCTCCGCGCGTTCGCGTCGGGATCCGTCGGTCTCACCGGCAGCGAGGCGATCGCGAACGGCGTGCCGAACTTCAAGCCGCCCGAGTCGCGCAACGCCGTCATCACCCTGGCGTGGATGGGCGCGATCTTCGGCACGCTGTTCCTCGGGAT
>JBKPCZ010000044.1:0-2214 GCA_046727665.1 Chloroflexota bacterium | reverse complement strand
GGCGGCATCCCGGCGAAGACCCGGGCCGTCGATGCGCTCGCGGAGCAGCTCCGCGGGTCGACCGCGGTCATCGTCACCGACTACCGCGGCCTGAAGGTCGGCGAGCTACAGGATCTGCGCAAGCGCCTGCGTCCGAAGGGCGTGGAGTACCACGTCGTGAAGAACAGCCTCTTCACACGCGCGGCGGAGAAGACTGAGCGGAGCGGCCTCGCATCGCTCCTCGCGGGTCCCACCGCGGTCGCGCTCGGGAGCATTGACGAAGTCGAGCTCGCGAAGGGCATGGTCGACGAAGCGCGCGTCCTCAAGTCACTCCGGATCCTCGGCGCGTACATCGGCGGGCACGCGATGTCCGTCGATGACGTGCAGACGCTGGCGAAGCTACCGAGTCGCGCGCAGCTCCAGGGGCAGATCGTCGGGAGCCTTCAGGCGCCGCTGGCTCAGCTGACGGGACTCTTCCAGGCGCCGTTCCAGAACCTCATCCACGTCCTCACCGCACGCGCGCAGTAAAAGGAGAAATAGAAATGGCGACCGCAACCGAAAGCAACCCGAAGTTCGAGAAGGTGGCCGGCGAGCTCGAATCCTGGTCGATCATGGAGATCGCCCAGTTCGGCAAATACCTGCAGGACCGCTGGGGCGTGAGCGCCGCGCCGGTCGCGGTCGCGGCGGCCCCAGGCGGTGGCGGCGGCGGCGCGGCCGCGGCCGAAGCCGAGGAGAAGACCGAATTCACGGTCGTTCTGAAGGAGGCCGGCGCCTCCAAGATCAACGTGATCAAGACCGTCCGCGAGCTCACGGGTTTGGGCCTGAAAGAGGCCAAAGACCTCGTGGACGGGGCTCCGAAGCCGGTCAAGGAGAACATCGGCAAGGACGAGGCGAACGCCGTCAAGAAGAAGCTCGAGGACGCCGGCGCGACTGTCGAGCTCAAATAGGTCGGACGTTCTGCTACCGGTATCGGTAGCGCAGGACTCCCCGATATCGTTGTCCTCCGCCGGTCCACCGCCTGGTCGGTGGGCTCGCGAAAGGTGCCGGACCGGGGCCCGCAAGGGTCCCGGTTTGGTTTTCCGGTGGAAGGGACGCGCGCATGACGACGAGCGGCCCGACGGCGGCGACGACAGAAGCGGCGCGCGAGAGCGCCGAGTACGCCGCCCGCATCCGGCGCACCAACGAGCGGCTCGCTCTCAGCGTCACGGCGCTCTTCGCCGTGACCGGTCTGCTGCCGATCACGCAGCCCGAGTATCGCGTCGGCGTTCTGTGGACCGCGATCGTGCTCGCGGCCACGACGGTGGTCTGGTTCCACCTCGTGCCTCCGAAGGCGCTCGGCGACCGACGCGTACTCGTCTTCTGCCTGTTGCTGCAGCCCGTTGTGATCGTGCTGCTCACGCTCACCGGCGGCAACGACTCCCCGTATCTGCCGTACTTCCTGCTACCGGTCCTCACGACCGTGTACTCGCCACGCACGCGCCACACGATCGTCATCGGCGCCGCGAGCGCCGTGAGTCTCGTCGCGGTCGCGATCTTGGCGCGGGGCGACGACGCGCCGACATTGGTCGCCGCGTGGCTCGTCACGGATCTCATCGAGCTTGCGGCCTTCGTGCTCTTCACCGCCTTCGCGGGTCGCGCGCTGCGCGACGCGCGACGGGCGATCACCGCGCGAGCCGAAGAGCTCGCCGGCGAGCGCACCAGCGCGATGCAGCTCGCGTTCACCGACACGCTGACCGGCCTGTACAACCGGCGCTACGCCGAAGACCTCCTGACGCGGCTCGTCTCCGAGGCCGCGCGCGGGCGGCCGTTCTCCGTCCTCGCGCTCGACCTCGATGGCCTCAAGCAGATCAACGACACGCGCGGTCACGCGACCGGCGACCGCGTCATCGCGCGCATCGGCGAGCTGCTGCGCCTCCAGCTCCGCGGCGCCGATGTGCCGATCCGCGTCGGCGGCGACGAGTTCCTCGCGCTGCTGCCTGGCACGCGTGAGGATCAGGCGCGCGCGGTGGGGGAGAGACTGCGGACGGCGGTCGCCGCTGTCGACTGGTCGGCGGTCGGTATGCCGATCTCGATCAGCGTGGGTGCCGCGGAGTGGCGAAGCGGCCAGAGCGGCGACGACGTCGTGAAGGCCGCCGATGCGCGTCTCTACGAGGCCAAGCGGGCGCGGGCGTCAGCGACCTAGCGCTACTGCTGGGGGCGCTCCGGCACCGTCGAGGACGCGGCGAAGACGGTCTC
>JBKPCZ010000043.1:0-6433 GCA_046727665.1 Chloroflexota bacterium | reverse complement strand
GAGGTCGCCGATGATGTCGCCCATGTACTCCTGCGGGACGACGACCTCGACCTTCATGATCGGCTCGACGATGACCGGGTTGCCGCGCTGGACCGCATCCTTCAGCGCGATCGAGCCCGCGATCTTGAAGGCCATCTCGTTGGAGTCGACCTCGTGCTGCGAGCCGTCGACGACGGTCGCCTTGACGTCGACGACGGGGTAACCGGCGATGACGCCGTTCTCCATCGCCTCGCGGATGCCGGCCTGGATCGCCTTCGCCCAGTCCTTGCTCAGGCCCTGGCCCTTCACCTTCCAGTCGAACTCGAATCCGGCGCCACGGCCCAGCGGCTCGAAGTCGGCGATCACGTGCCCGTACTGGCCCTTGCCGCCGGACTGCTTGACGTAGCGTCCTTCCGCCTTCACCGGCTTCGTGATGGCCTCGCGGTAGGCGACCTGTGGGCGTCCGACGTTCGCGGCCACTTTGAACTCCCTGCGCATGCGGTCGACGATGACGTCGAGATGGAGCTCGCCCATGCCGGAGATGAGCGTCTGCGCCGACTCCGGATCGGTGTGCACGCGGAAGGTCGGATCCTCCTCCGCGAGCCGCGCGAGAGCGAGCGACATCTTCTCCTCGTCGGCCTTCGTTTTGGGCTCGACGGCGATCTGGATGACCGGCTCGGGGAACTTGATGGTCTCGAGCACGATCGGCTTGTCCGGGTCGCAGAGGGTGTCGCCGGTGAACGTCTGCTTGAGACCGACGGCGGCCGCGATGTCGCCGGTCGCCACGAACTCGACGTCCTCGCGGTCGTTCGCGTGCATCAGGATGATGCGCCCGATGCGTTCGCGCCGGTCCTTCGTGGGGTTGTAGATGGTGTCTCCGGCCTTCAGGACGCCTGAGTAGACGCGGAAGAATGCCAGCTTTCCGACGAAGGGATCGCTCATGATCTTGAACGCGAGCGCGGCGAAGGCCTCATCGTCGCGCGCCTCGCGGACGAGCGGCTCGCCCGTCTTGGGATCGACCCCCTCAACCGGCGGGACGTCCAGCGGCGACGGCAGGTAGTCGACGATCGCGTCGAGCATCGGCTGCACGCCCTTGTTCCGCAGGGCCGCGCCACAGAGGACCGGGACGAGCTTGTTCGCGATCGTGGCCGCCCGCAGCGCGGTGCGCAGCTCTTCAGGGGTGATGTGGTGCTCCTCGAGATAGCGGTGCAGAAGCTCGTCGTTGGTCTCGACGACCTTCTCGACGAGCGTCTCGCGCGCCCTGTCGGCCTCCGCGCGCAGATCGGCCGGGATCTCCTCGACGATCGGCTCGGCCGGTGTGTCCTGCGGCCACACCAGAGCCTTCATCTCGATGAGGTCGATCACCCCGCGGAACTTGTCCTCGCTGCCGATCGGCAGCTGGATGACCGCCGGGTTCGCGCCGAGGCGGTCGACGATCATGTCGACGCAGCGCTTGAAGTCCGCGCCCAGGCGGTCCTGCTTGTTGACGAAGCAGATGCGCGGGACCTTGTACTTGTCGGCCTGGCGCCACACCGTCTCGGACTGCGGCTCCACGCCGGCCACGCCGTCGAACACGACCACGGCGCCGTCGAGGACGCGCAGCGAGCGCTCGACCTCCACCGTGAAGTCCACGTGTCCGGGCGTGTCAATGATGTTGACGCGGTGATCTTTCCAGAAGCACGTCGTGGCGGCGGCCGTGATCGTGATGCCGCGCTCCTGCTCCTGGGGCATCCAGTCCATCGTCGCGGCGCCGTCGTGCACCTCGCCGATCTTGTAGATCTTCTTGGTGTAGAAGAGGACGCGCTCGGTCACGGTCGTCTTGCCCGCGTCGATATGCGCGATGATCCCGATGTTGCGATAGCGCTCCAGCGGGTACTCGCGCGCGACCCTGGCGGCCTTGTTCGTCCTCGTCTCGATCATCTCAGCTACCACTTGTAATGAGAGAACGCCTTGTTGGCCTCGGCCATCTTGTGCGTCTCTTCTTTGCGCCGGACAGCGCCACCGGCGTTGTTCATCGCATCCACCAGCTCACCGGCGAGGCGGTCGGCCATCGACTTGCCCGGGCGCTTGCGCGCGGCCTGGATGAGCCAGCGCATCGCGAGCGACGTGCGACGGTCGGCGCGGATCTCGACCGGGACCTGGTACGTCGCGCCACCGACGCGGCGCGGCTTCACCTCGATGAGCGGCATCGCGTTCTTCAGCGCGAGCTCGAAGATCTCGATCCCCGGCTTGCGCGTGGTCGTCTCGGCCTGCGTGAGCGCGCCATAGATGATCCGCTCGGCGGTCGTGCGCTTGCCGCGCTCCATGAGCTTGTTGTTGAACTGCGCCAGCGACACGTTCCCGAACTTGCGGTCGGGGGCGGTCTTGCGTTCCTGGGGGCGAGCTCGTCGTGGCACGCTACGCCCTCTTCTTCTTCGGGTTCGGGTTCTTCGCGCCGTAGAGGCTGCGGCCGCGCTTGCGGTCCTTCACTCCAGCGGTGTCGAGCGTGCCGCGGACGATGTGGTACTTCACCGACGGAAGGTCAGGCACGGCGCCGCCCTCGACGAGGACGACGGAGTGCTCCTGAAGGTTGTGACCGATCCCCGGGATGTACGCCGTGACTTCCATCCCGTTCGTCAGTCGGACACGCGCGATCTTTCGCAGCGCCGAGTTCGGCTTCTTGGGCGTCATCGTGCGGACGACCGTGCAGACACCGCGCTTCTGGGGGGCGCCACGACGGAGCTTGGTGTGGCGACCCTTCAGCGAGTTCCAGGTGGTGCGCAGGGCAGGCGTATCCACCTTTTTCTTCTGCGACTTCCGCCCGCGGCGGACCAGCTGCGAGATCGTCGGCACGGTGACTCCTTCTGTTACGTCTCTCTCGGACGCGCGGACGCGCCAAAGAGGACTCTTGACCGATCTGCGATTGGGCTCCCCAGCCGACCGAGGAGCCGACCCTTGCGGGTGTGGTCCCCGGGCGCAGCGCGGCCGCGTCACAAGATCGCGACTGGCCGATGCGCGAAATGACCGCCCTGCGAAAGGCGGTCACCGTCTCGAAAGACAGCCGAAGGTGAAGTTTAGGGTGTTTCATGACGGTCGGTCAACCGAATCGGCCCCCGGAACGACGCCGGCGGCCCGGTTGTAGCAAAGGGTGCACATGAGAGGGCTCTTTGCGGTCGCCACGGTCCTGATCTGCGTCGCGACCGCGGCCTGTGAGGCACGCCCAACGGCCGAGCCAGGCCCGACCGGCGTCCCCGCGACCGAGCGGCCCGCCGACCTCGCCGACGCGAATGGCTGCCACATCACGGCGCCGACGACGACCGAGCATCCGAAGGATGCCAACACCGCCGCCTTCAGCACGGCATGGTTCGTCAGTCCGGATCGTCTGCTGTGGGCGAGCGCGGGGTACCGCTACTACGCCGGGGGCGTGAAGGTGCTTTGGGAGCGCCCAGGGCGTGAGGTCACGCTCACCGGGCGCCTCTGGGGAGACACAAGGGGACTCGTTCCGAAGATCACACCGCCCACGGGCTACGAGTCGCTCTCCTATCAGGCCAGCGGCGTGACCTTCCCCGCCCCGGGCTGTTGGGAGGTCATCGCGCGCGCGGCGACGAGCGAGCTGCGCGTCGTCGTCTTCGTGTATCCCGAGACCTACTCACCTGCGGCGCGGCGGTGCATGGACCTGGCGGACATCTACGCGCAGAGCGACGCCGTCGTTCTGGCGACGAGCGCGCGCGAGATCCCCGACACCAGCTTCCCCGGATTCGCCTGGTACACGCTCTACGTCTCGAGCTCGTGGAAAGGACCGTTGCCAGCGGGCGAAGGCTTCGAGCTGCTCAGCGACAGCGATGCCGAGCCGCGGATCGCACCGACGACACGGTACGTCCTCTTCCTCGCGCGCGACGCGAGCAAGCCGTGGCGGATCATCTGCCCCTCTCGCTCGATCGTCGCTGACATGGCGGACCGCCAGCTCATACGGCCGACCGATCACCAGCAGGGGACCGCGATCATCACCGACGCCGATTTCGCGACGCTCGACGCGCGGCTCCGCGCTCTCGCGAAGTGATCGGATCCTCAGCGCGACGGCGCAACGGCCGCGAACGATGCGCGGAAGAACGCGATCGTGCGCGTCCACGACTCGCAGGCCTCGCGGTAGCCCGACACGCTCTCGTCGTCGAGCGCGGCCTTGAGGAAGCCGTGGCCGAGGCCCGGGTAGACATGGAACTCGTGCTCGACACCGGATGCCGTCAGCGCGGCGTCGAGCTTCGCCACGTTGTCCATCCCGACGCCGGAGTCCTGATCGCCCCACAGGCCGAGGATCGGACCGCGCATCCGCGGCGCGACGTCCATCGGACGTGCCGACGTCCGGGCGTCGGCGGGAAAGCCGTAGTAGCAGACCGAGGCCGCGAGATCCTGGCGCCGCGCCGCGAGGAGCAGCACGATCGTCCCGCCCATGCAGAAGCCGATGGTGCCGACCGCGCCGCTCGTATCGGGACGCTCGCGAAGCCAGTCGATCGTCGCCGCCATGTCGTCGACGGTGCGCGAAAAGTCGAGACGCTTCGACCGCGCCATCGCGGCCTCGCGTGTCGGCTCGGGAAGGGGACCTTCGCGGAAGAAGAACTCGGGCGTCGCCGCGACGAAACCGGCTTGCGCGAGACGACGAGCGAGGTGTTCGTAGAAGGGACTTCGTCCGAAGACGTCGCTCGCGACGAGCACCGCGGGCGCGGGCGTGTGGTCGGGCAAGGCGAGGAGCGCCGGCATCTCGCCGCCGGCGACCGCGACAGTGACCTCCTCGGTGCGCACGTCGGGCGGCCGCGTGCCTTCCGGGACCTCGGGGTGGCACATGACGCGCGGACTCTACCGGCTACGCGCGCGCCGCGAGCTTCTGGATGGTGTGACACCCGGCCGGCACGAGACCCTTGCTGACGCCGATCGTCCAGGCGACCTCGGCGACGTACAGATCGCCGTTCCCGTCGAGCGCGAGACCGTGCGGCGCGCAGAAGTTGCCCGCGCGGCACGGGTCCGCGGCTCCCCACATCTCGTCGATCGGTCCGCGGTCGCCGAGGCGTGCGAGGATCGCACCGTTCGGATCGAGCATGGCCACGCGGCTCGGAAGATCACGCTCGATCGGTCCGTTGCGGAACGAGCGCATCCCCTTGCGCCAGCAGAGCTCGGCGACGATGGCGAGGCCGCGTCGGTCGAAGACCAGCTTCGTCGGTCGCTGCACGTCGGTCCACTGCTCGAGGAACTCCCCTTCCGGGCTGAAGATCTGGATGCGGTCGTTCTCCCGGTCGCACACGAAGACGCGGCCGTCGTGGTGCACGGAGACCGAGTGCGGCAGCATGAACTGACCCGGCTCGCTGCCCGGCGCGCCCCAGGAGCGGCGCAGCTCGCCACGCGCGGAGAACTGATGCACGCGCGCGTTCCCGTAACCATCGGAGACGTAGAGATCGCCGTTCGGAGCCACGGCGAGATTCGTCGGGCGATTGAAGGGCGGGCCGCCGTGTTTGACCGAGGCGATCGTCTTCCCGTCATAACCGGTGTCGGAGGCGCGGCCGCTCGTTCCGATCGTCGCGAGGAGATCGCCGTCGCGGGTGAAACGCCTGATGGTCTGGTCGCCGTCATCGGTGAGCCAGATCGTGTCGTCGGGCGCCACCGTGATCCCGTGGGCGCGCATGGTGAAGAGACCCTCGCCCCACGAACGCACGAACCGACCGTCGCGCTCGTAGACGAGCACGGGATGCGCGCTGCGGCAGAAGAGGTACACGCGGCCGTCCGAATCGACCGCGACATCGGCGACATCGGGATGCTCGTAGCCGGCGGGTAGCTGCTCCCAGCCGTCGACGACCTCGAATGAGGACGCCGTCGTGACCGTCACCGGGTGAAGGCTACGCCGTACTGTGGCGCGGCATGCGCCTCCTGCCACGCTCCGATGGGGCCATCGCCGCGCTTCTCGCGTCGCTGGGGGTGCTCGTGTACGAGATCACCGGCGCCGGCCGGCCGACGTCCTTTGATTACTTCGGCCGTCTCGCGGATGCGTTCCTGCACGGCCGCTGGTGGCTCACCGAGGCTCCGGCGCATCTCTCCGAGCTCGTGCCCTGCGGTCCCGAGCGCTTCTGCGTCGCGTACCCGCCGCTTCCCGCGCTGGTGACGCTGCCCTTCGTGATCGTCTTCGACACCGCGACCGCGCAGACGCTCGCCTCCGCGATCGTCGGCGGGCTGTCGGCGGTGCCGACGTACCTCCTCACACGATCGCTCGGCGCGCCGCGCTCGGTATCGACGGCCATCACGATCCTCGCGCTCCTGGGCACGACACTCTGGTTCACGGCGTCGACCGGGGATGCGTGGTTCATCGCGCACGCGGTCGCGGTGCTGTTCGCGACGCTCGCGGCGCTCGGCGCGGTGCGCGGCTGGCCGGCGTGGAGCGTCGGCGCGCTCGTGGGCGCCGCGGCGCTCGCGCGCTTTCCGGTCGCGCTCGCCC
>JBKPCZ010000042.1:0-9722 GCA_046727665.1 Chloroflexota bacterium | reverse complement strand
ATCGACTTCACCGACCTGACGAAGGTCCCGAAGATGGTCACGAACACGATCTATCCCGGCGGCGACGTCACGAAGCCGCCGAGCTCAGTCGAGACCACGGTGAACTTCGTGCCGACCCTGTCGCAGGACGATCTCGGCATCTTTGACCCGGACAGCGACCACGCGACGATGACCATCGACGCGAAGTTCGCCACGCCGATCGACCCACCGGATGAGCCGACGTACGAGATCACTGGCGACTTGCGCAATTTCCGCATCACGCTCATGGGGACCAAGCTTGGCGCCGTCACGTTCCTCGTCCTCTCGTTCAATCAGCTGAAGTTCACGGCGAAGAACGGGAAGAAGCCGAACGTCGACGTCGACATCCGCGAGGTCACGTTCGCCGGTGTGCTCGAGTTCGTGAACGACCTCAAGGACTACCTCAAGTTCGGCGACGGCGGACCGAGCATCGACATCACGCCGACCGGCGTTACCGCGGGCTTCAGCATCCCGATCCCGACCGTGGCCGTCGGCGTGCTCACGATCCAGAACATCGCGTTTGGCGCGGAGCTCACGATCCCGTTCACCGGCACCCCCGCCCGCGTGCGCTTCAACTTCAGCGAGCGCGCGGACCCGTTCCTTGTCACAGTGATCGGTCTGGGCGGCGGCGGCTTCTTCGCGATCGCCCTCGGTCTCGACGGCTTCGAGATGTTCGAGATGTCGATCGAGGTGGGCGCGAGCGTCGCGCTCGACCTCGGCGTGGCAAGCGGTGAGGTGCATGCGCTCGCGGGTGTGTACTACAAGCTCGAGCGCATCAAAGCGGTCATCAATGATCCGCCGGAGGAGGGCGACCACCCCGAGTACGACAAGGTCAAACTCGACGCGTACGTCCGCCTCGGCGGCAGCGTGAACGTCCTCGGCATCGCCTCGGTGAGCGTGGAGTTCTACCTCGGAATGACGTACACGAGCCCGCCGAGCGAGCTCTGGGGTCAGGCGACGCTCACGGTCGAGGTCGAGGTCGCGATGTTCAGCAAGAGCTTCGAGTTCACGGTCGAGCGGCGCATCGCCGGCTCCTCCAGCTCGGCCACGCTGATGCCGGGTGTGCTCGCGATGAACGGCAGCACCGGCGGACACATGGCGAGCCTGGCCGCAAAGAACGCGAGCGGCTTCAACTTCACCGATCTCGTTTCCGAGAGCGAATGGGCGGCGTATACGGCCGCGTTCGCCGCGTAAGGGCAGGGGAGAGACATGACGACGACGCAGCGCATAAGCTTCACCGCTCTGCCGAACGGCGTGGCGTCCAGCACCCCGCCCCGGCTCAAGCTCTCCGTGTTCGTGTCCGCGCGTTATGAGACGGACCCACTCACGGAGACGAAGCTCGACCTTCACACGTCATTCCCGCAGTTCGCGGACTGGCCGGCCATGAAGCCGACGTTCGGCGTGAGGTTCAACGGCGGCCCGGAGGTCTCCGCCACGCCGGTTTCCGCCGCTCCGCGTTCGGACCTGTGGGCGATGCTGTTCCCAGGCAACACCTACCTGCGGCCGCACGACTTCGATGAAACACTCGCGACCCTCTCCCTCGCCACCTACTCGGTGAAGGACGTCCACGTCGGGCTGAAGAGCATCTACACGTACTTCGCGAAGAACAACCCGTCCGACTTCCCGACGGTCGAGGAGCTACTCGGCGCGGACAGCCCGCTGAGGGACATCGCGGGGAACTCGATGCCCCTCAATTTGCAGTCGGTCCCGGCCATCAGGGGACCCGGCATCCTCGCGGCCCCGCTGGTCACGACGACGCCCGCGAAGGCGGAAGAGTTCAAGAAGGTCGAGGCCTTCCACCAGCCGTTCAACAGCAACCGCGTCACGGTCACGCCACCGGACGTCGAGTTCCACGGGATGCTGTCCGCGCTCGGGCGCTACCCCGTCCTCATGCGCATGCTCGGTCTCGTCTACGACCTCGAGGTCGATGCGCCGACGCCGCTCGGGGACGCGACGGTCGAGGTTGTCGCGCACTTCGCCGTCGGCAGCGCGATCGTGCCTCGGGTGATCACGAACTGCCACATCAGCGCGACGAAGTTCTACGCGCGACCCCGCGACACCGATCCGGAACTCTCCGACGACGGCCTCGGGATGCTCCCCCTCGAGGACCCGACGAAGTTCGACGTCGTTCAGGTGAACCACGACGGCGCGGCGCTGAAGACCCTGCGCTTCTCCGAGAGCGTCGTACGAGCGCACTTCGATCCGACGAGCCAGCTGTTCATAGATCTCGTCCCCGCGATATCGGGGTTCACCGTCTCCATGGACACCACCGGGAAGCAGTACAAGACCGACGACACGCCGAACGAGTACTCGCTGCCCGCGCTTGGCACCGCGGGCATCGCCGTGGCGCGCGCGCAGCGCGCGGACGCTGTGAAGACGGCGCTCAAGACCGCGTCCACCAAGAACGAGGATCTGAAGACCGGAACGGTGGAGGTCGACGCCGAGGACCTCACCCGGGGGTACGCCATCGATGTGTACGACAGCGAGTCGCAGGCGTGGCACTCGCTCTGCGAGCGTGTCGGCACGTATAGGTTCTCGGAAACGACGCTCTCGGGGATCGCCGACGAGGGCTGGGTCGGCATCGGCATGACCGGGGCCTCGGACGGCTCAAACCCAGCGTCGAAGAAGCTGCAGGAGACGCTATTCAACTACTGGGGCTGGAGCCTGGTCGCGCCGCGGCCCGGCAAGACCATGGACGAGAACGGCACGCCGGTGTACACGCAGAACGACCCGACGACGCAGTTCGACCTGAAGGTGGAGTTCGTCGCGAAGCCGGGTTCGCTCCCGAAGCTGCGTTTCGGCACGACGTACAACTTGCGCGCCCGCGCGGTGGACCTCGCCGGCAACAGCACGCCGCGCGGCGCGGTGACGGACAAGACGCACGCGACGCCCGACGTGATCTACGGACGCTTCGAGCCGGTCGCCTCACCCGAGGTCGTGCTCGACAAGCCGCTCGGCGAGGGCGATTCGCGCGACCGCATCGTGATCCGAAGCAACTACGACACTGGGATCACGACCGCGGCGATCCGCCACATTGCGCCGCCGAAGGCGGCCGAGCCGATGATCGAGGCGCTTGGCAGCTTCGACAGCGCGAGCGGCTTCGACCCCAAGGCGTACAAGCTGCTCGAGCAGAAGGATGGCGGGTCGTGGACCGACATCGGCAAGCCCGACCCGAACTACCCCGGCGTCTTCTATGTCACCGAGGAGAGCAACCGGATCCTGCCGTACCTCCCCGACGTGCTCTCGCGCGGCGCGCTCTTCCGCGGTCTGCCCGGATCTGGCGCGCCGCTGCGGGTGAGCTTCGGCTACGACAGCGGGCAGACCTGGCCGAACGCGCAGCCGTTCGACCTCGTCCTGGGTGAGGGCTCCGGCGCCCCGAGCTTCAACAAGGGCGCGCGGAATCTCAACGTGCAACTCGCGAAGGGCGACGTCGTCGAGACACGGCTCAACTCCTATATCGCCACGAGCGACGTCCTGCAGATGGCGCTGCTCGAATGGATGAAGACCAGCCCGGACATGCTCCCAGCCGACGTCGACGCGTTCCTCTCGCACGTGAACGACGGGATCCACTGGATGGTCACGCCGTTCCGCACGCTCACGCTCGTCCACGCGGTGCGGCAGCCGCTGCTGCGCCCGGCGTTCGACAAGACCACCTTCATCATCGACCGCGCGGCTGGCGACACGTTCGCGACGCTCACCGATCCCAACTTCGTGATCTCCCGCAAGAGCACGTCACGACTGGACGTCATCGCGCAGTGGTCCGAGACGATCGACACCGACGCGAGCGGACCGAAGGTCGTCCAGGGGAACGCGAAGCCGATCCAGCTGAAGGTCGAGCTCGACCCGCCCAACGAGACCAAGCTCAACATCAACGCGGCGAAGCACGAGTTCCACGACACGAAGTACCGCCACGTGAAGTACACGGCCGACGCGACGTCGCGCTTCGCCGAGTACTTCGCCGAGCGCAAGACGAAGGTGCAGGTCCACGCCGGCCAGTCGATCCTCCTCCACGCGCCGGTCACGACGGAGGGCACGAACTGGGGCGGCGTGGTCGAGTTCTCCGAGGTGGTGACCGCCGCCGACCGCACGAAGAAGTACGTGCGCGGCGTCGACTACACGATGGACTACGGGCTCGGCAGGTTCACCGCGCTGCAGGGACTCGACGGCCAGATGGTGACCATCGTGTACACGGCGACGCCGATCGCGCGGCGCACCGAGGTCGTGAGGGAGATGGACGTCCCGAGCTCCGCGCGGCCCGCGGCGCCGAAGGTCCTCTACCTCGTGCCGACGTTCGGGTGGTCCTCGAGCACGAACCAGTCGCTCACCGATTACAAGAGCGAGCGCCGCGGTGGTGGCCTGCGCGCGTATCTCGACCGTCCCTGGTTCTCCTCGGGCGACGGCGAGATGCTCGGCGTCGTCATCTGGACCGGTGCGTGGCCGCCGGACGAGACGACGAAGATGTACGTCTCCGACTGGGGCCTGGACCCGATGTACAAGTCCGCCGCGACGACGGAGCGGCCCCTGGTCACCGCGTTCAAGACCGCAACGGCGGACACGTCGACGCAGTTCACTCTCCAGGAGCTCAAGGCGGACGAGCACCACTTCCATGTCGCAGCGCATGCGGTCGCCTACGACGCGTCGCGCAAGCTGTGGTACGCGGACATCGAGATCGACGCGGGGCCGTCGTATTTCCCATTCGTGCGGCTCGCGCTCGCGCGCTACCAGCCGCACTCCGTGCCGGGCGTGCACCTCTCGCGCGTCGTGCTCGCCGATTTCGTCCAGCTCACCGCCAACCGCGCGGCAAGCCTGACGCGTCCGTCGAAGCAGTCGGACACGCTCACCGTCGCGGTCTCTGGGCTCTCATACCAGCTGCTCGATAGCAGCACCGGCCCGAGCACGGTCGAAGTGAGCCTCGAGCGGCGGCGCGCGAACACCGAGCCCGACAAGCAGGCCGAGCTCGCCTGGGAGCAGGTGCCCGCGTCGACCGCGGCGCTGGCAGCCTCACCCGGCCCGAACGGCACGACGATGTGGACCGGCCAAGTCACGCTGCCGAAGAACATGGGCGACCGCTTCCGCGTGGTCATCCAGGAGTTCGAGAAGTTCGGCACCGATCGCCGCCTGGTCTACGCCGACGCGATAGAGGTGGACCGCTAGAGCACACGGCGACTTGCACTTTGCCGCTGGGCGCCGATGTTGCCCTCACTGTCTGGGTCCGGGTCAGGGAGGCCGGCCGACGCCGGCCTCCCCTATTAATACCCGCTGGCACGCTCCCTGCCCGGGCGTGCGCGATGGCCACCGCGCCCGCCCCACCGCCGCGCCCGGCGGACGACGTCATCCAGGACCTGCAGCGCAGCGGCTGGTCCCGCTGGTCGCCGCGCCGCGCAGGCGTTCCCGCGCTCATCGATTGGTGGCCGGCGTACGTACTCCTCATCGCGCTCGTCGTCCTGGCCGCGCTCGTCACGCTGCGCATCGCTTTTGACCTCCTGAGCCCGCTCGGGCACGTCATCGTCATCGCGGGGATCGCCTGCGTGCTCACGTTCTCGCTGGCGCCGCTCGTCACGCGCCTCGAGCACTGGATGCCGCGTCGAGCTGCGGCGACGATCGTTTTCTTCGGAACGTTGTCGGTGCTGCTCGCGCTCGCCGGCGCCATCGCGTGGCAGCTGAGCGGCGAGGGCGAGCGCCTCTCGAATCAGCTGACCGAGCTCTCCGAGGCGCTCAAGGGCAACCGGTCGCTCGCGATCGGACCGTACGAGATCCCGCCGAACATCCAGGAGCGCGTGCGTGACCTGTCGGACCAGGGTGCGCGCATCGACCAGTGGTCCGCCGGCATGGCGATCGGCCTCATCACGTCGCTCATCGATCTGGTGCTGGTGCTCGTCATCACCTTCTATCTGTTGCTGGACGCACGCCGCCTTCGGACGATCGTGCTGCGCTGGCTCGAGCCCGAGCATCGCGCCGGCGCTCGACGCGTCTTCAGCGAGATCGCGCACGTCTTCGGCGCGTACGTCCGCGCGCAGCTCATGGTCGCCGCGTCGCTGGGCCTTCTTGTCGCGCTCGCGCTCGGCGCGCTCGGCGTTCCGTACGCGGTGTTCCTCGCCTTGTTCGCCGCGCTGGCCGAGCTCATCCCGATGGTCGGTCCCGTCGCCGGCGCGGTCCCGGCGCTGCTCGTCGCGGCGACCCTGCCGCTTCCGACCGTGCTCTGGGTCGCGATCGCGTTCGTCATCATCCAGCAGGTCGAGTCGAACTTCCTCCTGCCGAAGCTCACCGGGCACGCCGTCGGTCTGCATCCGGTGGGTTCGATCCTCGCCCTGGTGCTGGGCTTCGAGCTCGGCGGAGTGATCGGCGCGCTCTTCGCCGTCCCGCTCGCGGGACTGGCCTGGGTGTTCGTCTCGACCGCGGTCGGCGCGTGGCGCAACAAGCGGATCGATCTGCAGCGCACGGTGGATCTGACGAGCCTGCGCCGCCGGCTGGCGCTGCGACGGCAGACTCACACCACTTAGCAACACCCAGCGCTCGGTCGCTCCTCGCATACTGCGCGCAGTGAATGCGGGCAGCGCCGTCGGATCGATCGGACGGCCGCGCCTGCTCCTCTTCGTCGTCAGCGCCACGCTGCTCTTCGTCGAGCTGCTGCTCCTCCGCTGGGTCCCCGCCAACGTCATCTACGTCGGCTTCTTCAACAACTTCCTCCTCATGGCGAGCTTCCTCGGGATCGGTCTGGGCATCCTCCTCGGGCGAGACGCGCATCCGCGCGCGACGCTCGCCGCGCTGCTGCTCGGGGCGATCGCCGTGCTCGTGACGCTCACGCGCATCGACCTGCGCGCCAGCGGACGCGAGCTCTTCTACGGCGCGAACGAACAGCTCACCTTTGACGTGAACTTCTTCGTGCTGCCGCTGGTGATCGTTCTAGTCGTGGCGGTCATGGCCGCCCTCGCGCTCCCGCTCGGCACGCTCCTCCGCAGCTTCCCGCCGCTCACGGCGTACACGATCGACATCGTCGGCTCGCTCGCCGGCATCGCCGGCTTCGCGATCCTCTCGGCCATGGATACGCCGCCCTTCGTGTGGTTCTTCATCGCGGCGCTGCTCGTGATCGCGCAAATCGTGCTCGCTGCGCGCCAGCGCATGTTCGTGGTGCTCGTCGCCGCAGCGCTCCTGCTGGTCGCGTTCGTCGGGACGCCGACGGACGAGCGCTGGTCTCCTTATTACCGCATCGATTTCGGGCAGTTCTCGGACGGCACCGAGCTCGTGTTCGTGAACGGGATCCTCCACCAGGCGCTGTGGAAGACCGACAACCCGAACAAGGAGCCCTTCTACGAGCAGCTCTACGCCTGGTTCCCGGGACGCACGTTCCAACGCGTGCTCATCATCGGCGCCGGGACGGGGACCGACGCCGCCATCGCGCTGAAGCACGGCGTCGAACGGATCGACGCGGTCGAGCTCGATCCGATCATCCTCGACATCGGTGACCGGCACCCCGACCACCCGTACGACGATCCGCGCGTCCGCGGCATCGTGAACGATGGCCGCGCATTCCTGCGCTCGACCGACGCGAAGTACGACCTCGTCGTGTTCGCGCAGACCGACACGCTCAGCCTGGTCACGTCGACGGCCAACCTGCGTCGCGAATCGTTCCTCTTCACCGAGGAGGCCTTCGCGAGCGTGCGCGACCATCTCGCGCCCGACGGCGTCTTCATCCTCTACAACGAGTACCGCGACGCGTGGTTGGTCGACCGTCTCGGCGGCATGCTCGGGCGCACGTTCGGTCAGGCGCCGCTGCGCCGCACCTACCAGCGTGAGGGGCGCGTGTCCGCGGCCATCTTCGCCGCGCCGCTGCGCGCGGGCATCACCCCTCCCGACTCGGAGCCGGTGACGCTGGTCGGCGTGCCGCGTGGCGCGACCGACGACTGGCCGTTCCTGTATCTGAAGGAGCCGTCGATCGCGGCACGTTACGTCGTGTCGCTCGCGGCCCTTCTGGTGTTCGGCATGGCGGCGGTCGGTGGTGCGATGCGCGTCCGCCGGGCGGCCCTGGCGTACTTCAGTCCGCACTTCTTCGCGCTCGGCGCGGCGTTCCTCCTGCTGGAGACGCGCAGCCTCGTCGTGTTCAGCCTTCTGTTCGGCACCACCTGGATCGTGAACGCGCTGGTCTTCTTCGCGATCCTCGCGAGCGTGCTCGTCGCGATCCTGGTGAACGCACGCTTCAAGCAGCTCCCGGCGTGGCCCCTGCACATCGCGCTGTTCGGCTCTCTCGCGCTCAATGCGGTGGTGCCGCCGGCCTCACTGCTCTTCGACCCGCCCGCGCTGCGCTACGGGGTGGCCGCGATCCTGGCGTTCCTGCCGGTCATGTGCGCGAACCTCGTCTTCACGCGGTCGTTCCGCGAGAGCACGCGCGCGGACGTGGCCTTCGCCTCGAATCTCATCGGCGCCGTGGCGGGCGGCATCCTGGAGTGGGGATCGCTCATCGTGGGCTATCAGGCACTGCTGGTGTTCGTCGCGGCGCTCTATCTCGTGGCGGCAGTCTTCGCGTCACGCTGGCGGATCCTGGGCGACCGCGAGCTCGGCCTGGCCTGAGCACGCGAGCGTGCGCTACTTGCGCACGTAGCTGATCGGAAAGTCGAGCTCCCACTCATCGCCGGCGTCCCCCATGCCGCGCTCCCACCGGCCCCTGATCGTCTTGAAGTCAGCCGAGATCTCGCCGATGAAGCGCTGGTTGAAGCCGGGGCCGTGCGGGCCGTTCCAATCCTCGCCGGGCGCCCGCCAGATCCTCCAGGTGGAGCCTTCGAGGGCCACCAGGTAGAGCCGCTTGACCCCTCGAGAGTCGAAGTAGTGCATCGGCTGCGGCTCGCCGTCGGGCGCGCCGCCGATGATCGAGATGCTGTCCGGCACCTCCGCGGGCTCGGCCACGGAGCTGAAGACGATGAACTTGCCTAGACGCTCGATCTTCGCCTCCTGGGAGATCTTCATCGGAGGCTCCATCGGGACCTCTCCTTCGCCGTGCCATTCGCCGATCAGCAGCTCGAACTCCTTCATCCTCGGTCTCCTCTCCAAGCGGATCGCGTTCAAACATGAGACCGGGCCGGAGGCCCGAACTCGTCGGCAGCTAGGCGTAACCCACGCTCAGGATCGCGATCGTCGCATAGGCGTTCGCGAGCACGCTCCAGATCACCGCGGCCACCAGCCAGCGTGTCGGCCCGCCCCAGCCGCCGTTCCAGCACGCACCGAGCGCGACGAGCGGCAACAGGAACGGCTGCGCGTCGAGCGAGAAGCGGTATCCGAGCTGCCGCGCGCCGACACCGCCGTGGAGGACGTCGGGCAGAAGTGACAGCGCCGCCGCGAGCACCAGTGCCGCGAACGCCGGATCGGCGCGCAGCTTCCGCGCGGCCGGGATGAGGAAGAGGAACGCCGGTGAGAGCAGCAGCACGCTCAGGCCGAAGCGCGATGGGCGCAGCACGAACGGCGGATCGCCGAGCACCGGCGGCCGCACGAAGATCGCATAAAGATGATCGGGCAGGTAGCGCGGGCTGAAGAGCCCGTAGGGGACCACCGGGTTGTCGACCGCGGTGAGGTAGGTGTAGCCCGCTTCCGTCGGACTGCCCCAGCGCAGCACGTCGTACCCGAGCTCGGCCACGGCGAACGGCGCAGCGCCTGCGAGCGCGAGCGCGAGCGTGGCGGCGAGCGATCCGCCGCGGCGGCGCCACACGACGAACGCG
>JBKPCZ010000041.1:0-5276 GCA_046727665.1 Chloroflexota bacterium | reverse complement strand
CGCGTACGTGTTGCCCGCGGGTATGCCGGACGAGATCGGCTCGTGCCTGGACCCGCTGGGCAACGCAGTGCACAGCGCGCTCTCCTTCGAGCTCGCGGGAGAGGACGTGCTCATCACGGGTGCCGGCCCGATCGGCGTCATGGCCGCTGCGGTGTGCAAGTTCGTCGGCGCGCGCTACGTGACCGTGACGGACAACAACCAGTACCGCCTGGCGCTGGCGCGTCGCCTCGGCGCGACGCTCGCGGTCGACTACACGACGACGACGCTCGACGCGGTGATGAAGGAGCTCGGCATGCTCGAGGGGTTCGATGTCGGGCTCGAGATGTCCGGCAGCCCCGCGGCGGTGCGCGGGATGCTCGCGTTCATGAACCACGGCGGCCGCGTCGCGCTGCTCGGCATACCGAACCAGGAGATCCCCATCGACTGGAACCAGGTGATCTTCCGCGGACTGACGCTGAAGGGGATATACGGTCGCGAGATGTTCGAGACCTGGTACCGCATGGGCACGATGCTGCAGAGCGGTCTCGACGTCACCGCGGTGATCACGCACCGCTTCCCGGCCAAAGAGTTCGCGCAGGCGTTCGAGGTCGTGCGCTCGGGTCAATGTGGCAAGGTCGTCATGGACTGGACCGGCTAGACACCGGGTGTAGAACCGTGCCGTGGAACCGCTGATCTACCTCGTCGCGGTGGTCTTCCTTGGTCTTGCGCTCTCGTCCATCGAGCGCAACCCGCGCCTCCGCCGCTCGATGCGTCGGTACGTCGCGCTCACGGTCGCCATCGTCGTCGTCTACCTGCTGTTCCAGGCCATGGGCATCGAGCAGCGCGCCGCGTTCCTGACGACGTTCGGGCTCTTTGCCGTCGCCCTGGTGGTGCTCTTCGCCGTGCAGCGGCTCCGGCGCCCGGCCTAGGGCCCTAGGCCGGCGTGCTCTTCGCGCGCACGGGGACGTCCGGACGTCCGGGCGCCCTCACGGTGGCAGGCATGCGCGGCAGCGGCTCGGTGGCGAAGTGGACGACGAGCTCGTGGTCGTCGCCGGAGCCGGCGATCTCGATGGCGTACGCGCCCATCCGCTCGAAGAGGTCTTCGTTCGCGGTGCGCGCGGCTTCCGCCTCTTGGAGGGTGGCCCCCTTGCCCTTGCGGCCGGTCATCGAAGACCAATACCGCCGTGGCCGCGTCGGGGTTCCGCATACCATCCCCGGCCATGACCCGGGTCGTCCTCCACGACGCCGCGCTCGCCGACGGCACGTCCGGCTCGCTCCGGACCGGCATGAGCGTGGCGATCGACGGCGGACAGATCGTCTGGATCCGCCCCAACGACTCCGCCGACACGACCGGCGCCGAGGTCCTCGACGCCGGCGGCGCGACGATCGTTCCAGCGATGGTCGACTGCCACAGCCACCTGACCATGCAGGGTGGCAGCCACTGGATCGCGCGCGGCGACGATCCGGCTCCGGTGCTGCGACAGGTCGCGCGTGACAACGCCAAGCGCCTCGCACAGGCGGGCGTCCTGTGGTCGCGCGACGTCGGCGCGCCGATGAGTGACGGCAAGCCGCTCTCGATCGACGTGCGCGACGAGTTGAAGGGAACACCGGGTGCGCCGTATATCCGTGTCGCCGGCACCTGGATCGGCAAGACCGGCTACCCCGCGATGTGGGTGACCGTCGACGGCCCCCAGCTCAAGGACGCGGCGCTCGCGCAGCTGGATCTCGGCACGGATCTCGTGAAGCTCTACATGGACGCGCCCGGCGGCGTGAAGGATTCGCCGTTCGAGGTCGCGGACGTTCGCGCCGCGGTCGACGCCGTGCACGCGCGCGGCGCACGTGTCGCGGCGCACTCGGGCTACTTCGCCGGCGCGCGGGTCGCCGCCGAGGCCGGCGTCGACTCCATCGAGCACGGCATGGAGCTCGACGACGACACCGCGCGCACGATGAAGCGCAACGGCGTAACGCTCGTCTCGACGCTCTCCGTGTTCGCCTCCTGGGAGACGTTCGCGCGCACGACGGCGATCGACCGCTTCACCGCGCCCGAGGGGCGCGAGCGCATCGCGAAGCGCAAGGACGGCGCGTACGCGTCGATCGCGGCGGCGAAACGCGCCGGCGTCACGATCGCGACGGGCTCCGATTTCGGCGGCGGATCGGTGCGCGCCGGGCATCTCGCCTGGGAGGTCGAGCTGCTCGTCGACGCCGGGCTCGAGCCGTACGAGGCGCTCGCGGCGGCGACGCGCAACGGCGGCGCGCTGTACGGCGTCGAGCACGCCGGGCATCTCGACGAGGGCCAACCCGCCGATCTCGTTCTCGTGCACGGCGATCCGCTGTCGGATCCACGCGCGCTCTGGCGCGTGTGGGCCGTATACCAGGGCGGGGAAAGGGTCGCGTGATGAAGGAACGCCAGGCCGTCGAGCAGCACCTCATCGCACAGACGCGCGGCGCGACGCGCGTCGGGGTCGTGTTCGTGCACGGCATCGGTCAGCAGTCGGAGAGCTACACCGTCCGCGAGTTCGGCGGACCGCTCCTCCGCTGGCTCCAGGAGTGGCACAAGCGGCGCCAACGTGATCTCTGCGTCGCGTCGTCGGACCTCACGTACGGCGAGCTCGCCGAGCGGCCGGCGCGGTTCACGATCGAGCTCGACGCGGTCGAAGGCCATCCGGCGCAGACCTGGATCCTCGCAGAAGCGTGGTGGGCGGCACGACTCAGCGCGCCGAACCTCGATGAGATGACGTGGTGGGGCCTGAAGTCGGCGGTCGTGCGCTGCCTGCGGCTCGCTGAGGTCGTCGTCGACTCGTTCCGTAAGCTGCCCGGCTCGCCGAAGGCGATCATCGAGGTCGTTTCGGCGATCCTCCTCTTCATCGGCTACGTCTCCGCCGCGATCCTCTCGGTGCCGTTGATCCTCGCGCTGTACGTGCTCGCGCAGATCCCCGGCCCCGTGGAACAGGCGGTCATGGGCTTTCGCAATTTCGTGCAGGACCAGATCGGCGACTTCTACACGTTCATGTGGGACGACGTCCAGGCCGTGCACATCCGCGGCAGCGTCGCGGCGGCGATCCACTTCCTCGTCGAGCAGCGCGAGTGCGAGCGCATCGCGGTGATCGCCCACTCGCAGGGCACCGTCGTCGCGTACGACGCGCTCTGCTCCGGCGCGGTGCTCCCGAAGGACCTCGCTCGCGTGAAGACCTTCGTCACGTTCGGGTCTGCGCTCAACAACGCATGGGACAAGCGTCTTGTGCCCGCGCGGACGTGTCGCCTGCGCGAGCGGCTGCCGGCAAGCATCGGCTGGATCAACATCTGGGCCGCATACGACCCGGTCAGCGGTGGCGAGCTCCACACGCCGGCGTACATCCGCCCACCGGACGAGCAGCTCGAGGTGACCAACTGGATGAACGTCATCCTCGACCACGGCGGGTACTTCGCTAATCGCGAGGAGTTCTGGTCGCGGATCGCGCAGGAGCTCGAGTCCCCCGGTGCTCGGCCGCGTTCGCGCTTCTTCCCCGAACAGGGCGAAGAGGGCTGGCGAGACCGGCGTCGCGACCGCGTGCTCACGCTCGTCACCTGGCGCGTCGTCGCCATGCTGGCGTTCGTCGTGGGCGTCATCGCGCGCATCCGCACCGCTGACCGTTTGCGCGCGGACGGTGAGGCCATCTGGGCCTGGCTCATGACCTTCCCGATCGTGGGCGGACTCGTCACGTTCATCGACCAGCACGCTGCCTGGCTCGCGTTCGCCGAGCGGCTGGGCGCGCGGCTGCTCGGGATCGGTGGGTGGCTGGCGGTCCTCGGTGCCGCGTACATCGGCATCAGCTGGCTCGCCTTCGCCTCGTGGCACGACAACGCCGGCCAGCGCTCCGCCGGCACCGGGCGGCCACCGTCAAGCCAGCGCGCGATCATCATCGCGTCCTCCATCGCGATGTTCTTCGCGATCGCCGTGGGCATCGCCGTGATGATCCAGGCGCCGGCGCTCAGGAAGCCCTGATGGAGGTGTGCGGATGGCCGGGTACGTGATCGCGATCGTCGACGTGAACAACGTCGAGGGCTATCAGGAGTACTCGCGACAGGTGCCCGCGACGATCGCGAAGTACGGTGGCCACTATCTGGTGCGCGGCGGCAAGATGGACGTGCGCGAGGGCGAGTGGCCTGGTCCGCGTACGGTGGTCCTCGAGTTCCCCTCCCTTGCCCGTGCGCTCGAGTGGTACGACTCGCCGGAGTACGCACCACTCAGACCGATCCGGCAGGCGAATTCGAGCGCGCGGATCGCCTTCTTCGAAGGCGTCGCGGACCCGAGGGGTTAGGGAGCCGCGTCGTCGCCTGAGGCCCGCTCCGAGCGCCGGATCGTGCTCCTCGCCGCGTCGCTGGCGGTGGTCGTGTTCGGCACGTTGGCGCTCCTGCGTCACTGGACGTTCCACTCCACCGCATCGGATCTGGCGGTGTTCGACCAGGTGCTCTGGAACACCATCCACGGCCGCTTCATGGAATCGACCCTCAGTCTCGCGCGATGCCAGCCGCATTCGTTCTTCGGCGACCACTTCTCGCCGGCGCTGCTGCTCATCCTGCCGCTGTACGTCCTGTTCCCGCGACCCGAGACGCTGATCGTCGTACAGACCGTCGCGCTGGCCCTCGGCGTGTGGCCGGTCTACCTCATGGCGCGCCGCTTCACTCCGAACAGCGAGCAGCGGCTGGTGTGGGTGGCGGCATACCTCCTGAGCGCACCGCTCGCGTTCATCGCTCTGTACGACTTCCACGAGATCACGCTCGCCGTGGCGCCGCTGGGCTTCGCGATGTACTACCTCGCGACGCGCCGCGCCGCGCCGATGATCGTCTTTCTCGTCATCGCGCTCCTCGCGAAGGAAGAGGTGGCGCTCATCGGCGTGGGGTTCGGCGCCGCGCTCGCGTTCCAGCGCCGCTGGGGAGCGAGCGCGGTCGTGATCGTCGGGAGCATCGTCGCCTTCGTCGTGACGCTGAAGCTCATCATTCCCGCCTTCGCGGCCGGCGCTCCCTATCAATATCTCGGGCGCTACGCGAGTCTTGGGCGTGACGAGGCCGAGATCGCGCGGACGTTGCTGCTGGACCCACTCCGCGCGCTCGCGGTCCTGGCAAAGGGAGAGGTCGGGTCGAAGGTCGTCTTCATCCTGAGCCTCTTCGGACCCGGGCTCGGTCTGGCCCTGCGATCGCGGTGGGCGCTGCTTCCGTCGATCCCGCCGCTCGGCTACCTCATGCTCTCCGACTACGGCGGGCAGCACACGCTCCACAACCAGTACGGCGCTCCGCTCATCCCGCTGGCGCTCGGCGCG
>JBKPCZ010000040.1:0-4304 GCA_046727665.1 Chloroflexota bacterium | reverse complement strand
GGGCTGTGCGGCCGGCTTGGCGGCGACGGCAGCGGCAGGCGCAGCGATCGGCTTCGTGAGGCCAGCGGCAGCCGCTGCTGTCGGCTTCGCGGCGGCCGGTGCGGGCGCGGCGGGCGCGGTTGCCGGTGCGGATGCCTGCGGCGCCGGCGCGCCCTGCGCATCGCGTCGGACCGGGTTCATCACCATGATCATCGAGCGCCCTTCCAGGAGCGGCATCCGCTCGACGATCCCGTGGTCCTTCAGGCGCTCGGCGACCTGCAGGAGCAGGACGCGGCCGCGGTCCGGGTGGGCGAGCTCGCGCCCGCGGAAGCGCACCGTGACCTTGAGCTTGTCACCCTCGTCGAGGAACTTCGAGGCGGACTTGATCTTCGTTTCGATGTCGTGGTCGTCGATCTTCGGCGTAATGCGGATCTCTTTCCAGGTGACCGAGCGCTGGCGCTTTTTGGCTTCCTTGGCCTTCTGCTGCTCGGCGTAGCGGTACTTTCCGAAGTCGAGGATGCGCGCCACGGGCGGCGTCGAGTTCGGCGCGATCTCGACGAGGTCGTACCCGAGATCCTGGGCATGCGCCAGCGCGCGCTGCGTCGGCACGACGCCAAGCTGCTCGTTGTTCGGGCCGATGAGGCGCACAGCGGGCACGCGAATGCCCTCGTTGATGCGCAGTTCGGGAGCGGCTATACGCGCGCCTCCGCTAGCAGCAGAGGGAGGGCCCGCCGGTGGAAGAAGTCAACTCGGAGAAGGATATCACCGGGCAAGGAGCCCGCGAATGTGTTCTTGGACCGCCGGCCAGTCGCCGCGGGTGATCCCGTACACGACGCTGGTCCGGATCCGCCCATCGTGCGAGATCCGGTCGTCGCGCAGCTCCCCCTCCTTGCGAGCGCCGATGCGTTCCATCGCACGCTGGGAACGTTCGTTGAGCTTGTCGGTCTGCAGCCAGACACGGTTCGCGCCGAGATCGTCGAAGAGGTGGCGCAGCTGGAGATACTTCGCCTCGGTATTCACGACGGTGCGCCGCGCCTCCTTGCCAAGCCAGGTCCAGCCGATCTCCGCGGTCTTGTTCGCGCGATCGATGTGCAGGAAGCGCGTGCTCCCGATCGCCGCGCCGTCGCTCACGCGCCGTGTGATGAAGGCGACCTGCTCGCCGCGTATCTGCTCGGCCAATGCGTTCGCGATCAGATCCTCCATCGCCGCGATATCGCGCGGCGCCGGGATCAGATACCAGCGCCATATCTCATCGTCCAGCGCGACCGGGAGCAGCTCGGTGGCGTACTCGCGGCGCAATGGCTCGAGGCGCACGTGCGTGCCCGTGAGAGTGACCGGCCGGGGATCGAACTCGGGTCTGCGCCGTCCGACCACGTACGCCATCTGTACGTCGTCGGCCCAGAAGCCCTTGTCGGTCATCACGCCGTCGCGCTCGATGCCCTCGACCTCGAAACCGGCGGCCTTGTACGACGCGATCGCGCGGTCGTTGAACGCGAGCACGCTCAGCTTCACGCGGTGGAGCCCCAGATCGTCCACCAGGTGCCGGACCAGCAGGGTCAGCGCTTCGCGCCCGAGGCCCTTGCCCCAGAGCGCGGGCTCGCCGATGCCGATCCCCACCTCAGCGCTCCTGCCCTTTGGCCGGACGTCGCGGTAATTCGCCTGACCGATGGGACGGCCGTCGTGCTCGATGGCGAAGGTGACGCCGCGGTTCTCGGCGATGGTGTCGAGCCACTTCCGCGCCGCTTCGTCGTCAGGGAACCGCCCCGGTCCGCGCCCCCACTGGAACCAGGCGAAGTCAGGGTCATTCGCCCAGCGCACCAGGTGCGGCGCGTCGGCGTGCGTCATCGGCCGGAGCGTGACGCGCTGACCCCGCAGTGTCGGGGCGCTCGTCGACGAGACGGTCATGCCATCGCATCGCCCGCGCTCGGCTCGTGCGCCGAAAAGTCCGCGGGCAAGGCCTTCTCGTCGCGCTCCTTCTTGACACGGTCGACGAAGGCAGCGAACGCGACGCCGCGCTCCTCGTCGCGCGATCCACGCCGGCGCACCGAGACCGTGCCGGCGGCCGCCTCCTTGTCGCCAACGACGAGCATGTAGTTCGCCCGCCGGTGCTGCGCCTCCTTGACCCGGTTGCGCAGGTCTCCCGCTTGCTCATCGAGGTGCACGCGGAAGCCTTCGCTCCGAAGCCTCCCCGCGATCTGACGGGCGTAGTCGAGCGCGCTCTCCCGCACGGGGATCACCGCGACCTGCTCCCAGGCGAGCCAGAGCGGGAAGTTCCCCGCGTAGTGCTCGATGAGGCCACCGACGAAGCGCTCGAGGCTGCCGAAGAGCACGCGGTGGATCATCACCGCGCGCTCGCGCTGTCCGCTGGCGTTGACGAACGTGACGTCGAAGCGCTCCGGCAGGTTGAGGTCGATCTGCACCGTCGCGCCCTGCCACTCGCGGCCGATCGCATCGTGGACCTTGATGTCGATCTTCGGGGCGTAGAAGACGCCGCCGCCCTCGTCGATCTTGTACGGGACCTCGCGGATGCCGAGCGCCGTCCGCAGCGCGTCCTCGGCCTTGTCCCACAGCTCGTCCGAGCCGAGCCGCTTCTCCGGACGCGTCGAGAGATAGATCGACGGCTCCGTGTAGCCGAACACGCCGAGGAACTCGAGCGCGAGGTCGAAGACCTTGCCGATCTCCTCCTGCGCCTGCTCCCACGAACAGAAGATGTGCGAGTCGTCCTGCGTGAACCCGCGCACGCGCAGCATCCCGTGCAGCGTGCCTCCGCGTTCGTAGCGGTAGACCGTGCCGAGCTCGCCGATGCGCAGCGGGAGCTCGCGGTACGAATGGATCTTCGACTGGTAGACCTTGATGTGGCCGGGGCAGTTCATCGGCTTGATCCAGAAGTTCTGCGTGCCCTCGTCGAGCGCGAGCGGGCCGTACATGTTCTCGCCGTACTTCTCGAGATGACCCGAGCGCTGGTAGATCTTCTCGTGCGCGATGTGCGGCGTGTAGACGAGCGTGTACCCGCGCTCGTGGTGGATCTGCCGCCACCAGGCTTCGAGCTCCTCGCGCACGATCGAGAGGTTCGGCAGCCATAGCACGAGGCCGGAGCCGAGCTCCTCGTCGATGCGGAACAGCTCCAGCTCCTTGCCGAGCACGCGGTGATCGCGACGCTCGATCTCCGCGAGGCGCGCGAGGTACGCGTCGAGCTGCTTCTGATCCGGCCAGACCGTGCCGTAGATGCGCTGCAGCTGCGGGTTGCGCTCCTTGCCGCGCCAGTAGGCGCCGGCGATCGAGAGCAGCTTGAACGGACCGATCTTGCCGGTCTTCGCGACGTGCGGTCCCTTGCACAGATCGACGAAGCCGTTGTGCTGGTAGATGCTCACCTTGCCGTCCTGCACCTCGTCATCGCTGTCCTCGTCGGCGCCTCTCTCGGAGAGCTTCTTGATCTGATCCACCTTGTAGTCCTGCTTGCGCTCGCCGAAGAATTCCAGCGCGTCCGAAACGCTCATGTCCCGCTGCTCGAAGGGCGCGTCCTGCTTCACGACCTCCTGCATCTTGGCCTCGATCTTCGCGAGGTCGTCGGGCGTGAGGGCACGCGGAAGGTCGAAGTCGTAATAGAACCCGTCCGCGACCGGCGGCCCGAAACCGAACTTCGCGCCCGGGAACAGCTCGAGCACCGCGCCGGCCATGACGTGCGCGGCCGAATGCCGCAGCGCGTAGAGCGCGTCGTCGCCGTGGTCAGCCTTTCGTTCCGTTTTCGCCATGACCTTCTCCTCCCGGGCACGAAAAAAGCGCCTTCGTCCCTGCCGTTTCGGGACGAGAGGCGCTGCTCCCGCGGTTCCACCCGAGTTCCCCAACGCGCTCGCTTCGCTCCCTGGCGGGCCGCGCGCTTGGGCTCTCGCTTGGGCTATATGGGGCCCACCCACGTCGCTCGGCGGCGGTCTCCGCATCGTCTGCCGGCCCGGCTCACACCCTCCCGGGCTCGCTTACGGCTGGTCCGATGCGGCGCTGTCCGCGTCGTTGCGAGGTGCGCATCATAGCCGACGACCCGCGGGATACGCTCTCCCCTTCCGCATGCGCCTCGACGCACTTCGTCTTGACTGGGAGCTCGCGCGGCGCGGTTACGCGCGCTACGCGGCGTACCCGGCCGCGACGGTCGCCGGGGTCTTCGTGAACACGGTCTTCGGGTTCATGCGTGCGTTCATCCTTCTGGCGCTCTTCGAGCAGCGGGACCACATCGCCGGCTACGACGCGAGCGCCACGGTCACCTACGTGTGGCTCGGCCAGGCACTGATCATGACGATCTACATCTTCGGCTGGCAGGACCTCGCGCTCCG
>JBKPCZ010000039.1:0-14720 GCA_046727665.1 Chloroflexota bacterium | reverse complement strand
CGGCGTGCAGCAGGCGCCGAGCTCATCGCTGCCCGAGCGCTGTCCGATCTGCGAGGACGAGCGCCAGTACGTGCGCCAGGGCGGCCAGGCATGGACGACGCTCGATGAGCTCGCCGCCCGCGGTCACCGCGTGGAGCTGCGCGAGCTCGAGCCGGGGCTCACCGGCGTCGGCGCGCAGCCCGCCGTCGGCATCGGCCAACGTGCGCTGCTCGTCCGCACGGCGGCCGGCAACTTCCTGTGGGACTGCTTCGGTTACATCGACGCGAAGTCCGTTGATGCGATCCGCGCGATCGGCGGCATCGCGGGCATCGCGTTCTCGCACCCGCATTTCTATGGCGTGATGGTCGAGTGGAGTCGCGCGTTCGATGGCTGTCCGATCTGGATCCCGTCAGCCGATCGCACCTGGGTGCAGCGCGACGATCCGGCGATCGTCGAGTGGGCGGGCACGAAAGAGGTGCTACCGGGCCTCACGCTCGTCCAGACCGGGGGCCATTTCGAGGGCAGCGCCGTGCTCCACTGGGCCGCGGGCGCAGGCGGGAAGGGCGCGCTCCTCGTCGGCGACACGATCACCGTGGTGCCCGACGTGCGCGCGGTCAGCTTCATGCGGTCGTACCCGAACCTGATCCCGCTGCCCGCCGAGGAGATCCGCCGCATCGTCGCGGCCGTCAGGCCGTACCCGTTCGACCGGATCTACGGTGGCTGGTGGGACCGCGTCACGCAGAGCGATGGCAAAGGCGCGGTCGAACGATCTGCGCGACGTTATCTCAGGTGGATCGGCGCTGGGGTCGACCTCTAAAAGAAGAGGCCCCGGTCACCCGGGGCCTCTACATGGCCAGGAAACGCGATACCGCTACTGATTCTCTTTGAGGATCTGGTTCGCCCTGGTGCCGGCGTCCTTGAGCGCCGCGTCGGGCGTCGCCTTGCCGGTGGTGACCTTGGTCAGCATGTCGAAGATCACGTCGCGGATCTCCTGCTGGCCGCGGACGTTCGGCTCAGGGATCGAGCTGCCGATCACGTCGAAGGCCTGCTTGCCCTGCGGGTCCTTCGAGGTCCAGTAGCTCTTGAGCGCCTCGTCGTTCGCCGCGGCCTTGCGGACCGGCATGTAGTACGACTTCGTCGCCCAGTCCGCGGTCTGTTGCTGCTCGCTGAACCACTTCACGAAGAGCCAGCTCGCGAGCTGCTTCTCCGGCGTGCTCTTCAGCACGGCGACGTTGGCGCCGTACATGACGGTGCGCGGCTTGGCGGGGTCGGTCTGCGGCGGGACGCCGACGTTCCACTTCACGGGTGTCTTCATCGCGCCGGCGATGAACGGTCTCGAGGACGTCGAGCCCATCGTGAATGCGAGCTTCGACTGCGCGAAGTCGTTCTGCCAGTCGAAGCCTGTCGGCGTGTACGCGTAACCGCCCTTCCACAGGCGGTCATACATCTGGAGGACGGCGAGGCCCTCCTTGCCGTCCCATGCCACGGTCTTGTTGTCGGCGGACATGATGTTGCCGCCCATCGACATGACCTGCGCGTTGAAGTTCGACGCATCGAGGGGCTGCGCCCAGCCGTAGCGGGTCGTCTTGCCCGACGCGTCCTTCTGCGTCGCCTTCATGACGGCCTGCTCGAACTCGGCCCAGGTCTTCGGCGTCGAGGTGACACCGGACGAGGTGAGTACGTCCTCATTCGTGTACATCACGAAGAGCGACTTCGTGAAGGGGAAGGAGAGCAACTCGTTGTTGTACTGGGGGAACCGGTTGGTGTCGAAGTACGGCTTGTAGATGTCGTCCTGGCTCGCCTTGTCGAGGCCGTTCTTCTTGCTGTTCATGTACGGCTCGAGATTGATGACGACCGCGGCCTTCTGGTAGTCGGCGACCTGGCTCTCGTACGCGTGCACGATCTCGGGCAGCGCGCCGGCCTGGATCGCGCCGAGCGTCTTCTGGTACAGCTGGGTGTAGTTGCCCTGGACGACCGGCGTGATGGTGATGCCCTTGCCGTTCGTCTCATTGAACTTCTTCACGGCCGCCTCGAGCGCGCCCTTCTGCGGGTCGCTCGTGAGCGCGTGCCAGAGCGTGAGGGTCACTGGTCCGGTGATCTCGATGTCGGCCTCGGTCGTGGGCGCGGGTGTCGCGGTACCGCCTCCTCCGCCGGCGCACGCGCCGAGCAGGAGCGCGAGGGTCGCGAACAGGGTCGGGATCCGCAGCCTGATCATGGGTCTCGTCCTACCTCCTCCACCATTCGAGCAGCGCCGGGTGACCGCCAGGTGAGATACGCGTGAACGCTATCCGCGGATGCCCGTTCGTGCGACCCCCTGCACTAGGAAGCGCTGCCCGATGAGATAGAGCAGGACGATGGGCGCAACGACGAACGACGCCGCCGCCATGAGCAGATGGTACTGCGAGCCCGCTTCCGCCCGGAACGCGTTCAGGCCGACTTGAACGGGCCGGACGGCCTCGCTCGAGGTCACGATGAACGGCCACTGGAACGAGTTCCAGGAGGCGTAGAAGGACAGGATCGCCACGGTAACGAGGGCCGGGACGGAGATCGGAAGGACGATCGACCACAGGAAGCGCAGATGTCCCGCGCCGTCGATCACCGCCGCGTCGCGGAGCTCTTTGGGGATCGCGAGGAACTGCTGCCGGAGCAGGAACACCGAGAAGGCGCTCGCGAGGAAGGGCAGGATCTGCGCGGCGTAGGTGTCGTACAGATTGAGGCGCGGGATCGGAAAGAACGGGTTCACGCCCGGAGGTGCCTTGCTCATCATCACGAAGTTCGGGATCAGCGTCGCTTCGCCGGGCATCATGTACGTCGCGAGGAACAGCGCGAACAGCACGTTCTTGCCGCGGAAGTTCATCTGCGCGAACGCGTAGGCAGCGAGCACCGCGATGACGACCTCGCCGCCGACCGTGGTGACCGCGATGAACACCGTGTTCGCGAAGTAGCGCGCCCAGGGCTGGCGCGACCACGCCTCGGCGTAGTTCTCGAAGTGCAGCGACGTCGGGAAGAGCGTGGGTGGCGTCGTCGTGGCTTCGAAGAAGTCCTTGAGGGCCGTCGTCACCATGAAGTAGAAGGGATAGGCGACCACGGCGCCCACGACGATGAGCACGAGATGCTTGAACACCGTCGACGCGACCGGCGGGATGCCGGGACGTACCGGCTGCGCGACGACGCGAGGCAGCACCTGGGGTGTGTTCATGTGTACGTCACCCTCCGCTCGAGCACGCCGAACTGGATCAGCGTGAACGCGAGGATGATGAGCGTGAGCAGCACGCCCATCGCCGAGCCGAGGCCGATCTGGCCCTGCTGGAAGAACGTGCGGAACAGCAACATCGTGACCGTGCGCGTCGTGTCGAGCGGGCCACCGCCGGTCAGGATGAAGATCTCGTTGAACGCCCGCAGCACGCCGATGCTCGCGATGGTGAAGACGAAAAAGATCTGCGGCGAGAGCAGCGGAAGCGTGATGCGGCGGAAGAGCTGCCACTGGTTGGCGCCGTCGAGCTTCGCCGCTTCGTAGTACTCGAGCGGGATGTTCCCGAGTCCACCGAGGAAGATGAGGATCTGGAATCCGAGGAAGTGCCAGATGGAGAAGATCGCGACGCCGACGAGCGCGAGGCTCGGGCCGGCGGCCCAGTCGGGCACGGCGAAGCCGAGCGCGCGTCCCAGCATCTGGAAGACGCCGTCGGGCTCCTGGTACCAGGTGAGTCCGGTGATCCCGATCGAGGAGAGCACCGTGTTCACCAGTCCGTACTGCGGATGGAACACCCAGCTGAACACCGTCGCGGCCGCGACCGTCGAGGTCACGTACGGCAGGTAGTAGATCGTCCGGTAGATGTCACGGCCGCGGAGCTTCTGGAACAACACGTACGCAACGACGAGCGCCAGGGCGATCTCGATCGGGACGGTGATCGCCGCGTAGGTGAACGTCGTCGAGAGCGATTGCCAGAACGCCTGCGACCGGGTCGAGCTCTGCCACAGGATGTCGAAGTAGTTGTCCAGGCCGCGGAACGCACCCTGGATCACGTCCCAGCGGAACAGCGAGATGTACACGGCGTAGAACGCGGGCAGGACCTTGAAGAGACCGAGGAACGCGATGGCCGGCACCAGGAACAGGTAGGCCTGCGCGTTTTCGATGAGGCCACGACGGCGGCGGGACGCCGCGCGCTCGTCGATGGCGATGGCCCCACCCGACACCTTCGGCGATGATATCGAGCGATGCCGATCTACGACTACCGCTGCGATCACTGTGGTCATGTGTTCTCGGCGGTCCAGTCGTTCAGCGACAACGCGCTCGAGAAGTGCCCGAGCTGCGGGAAGCGGCCACGGCGCCTCCTGTCGACGCCGGCGATCGTGTTCAAGGGCTCCGGCTGGTACAAGACCGACAGCCGCCCCGCCCAGAAAGCCTCCGATGACGGCGGCGCGAGCGCCGACAAGGGCGCGAGCGCCGACAAGAAGGGCGAGACCAAGACCGAGACGAAGGCCGAGGCCAAGACCGAGACGAAGAGCGACAAGAAGACCGAATCGAAGGCGCCGGAGAAGCCCGCGCCGAAGAGCGACGCCGCATCCTGACATCGGTCAGGACACTTGTCCGCGACGCTCGTGCCGTCGCCACCTCCTTCGGAGATGACGAGTGCTCGTTCCTCGCAGGGGCGGTCGCCTTCCAGATCTTCTTCGCGCTCATCCCGCTCGCGGCCCTGGTCGTCGGCGTGATCGGGTTTGTCTTCGGATCCGAGCTCGCGCAGCAGGAGCTGGTGCGGCTCATCCGTCAGGTGTATCCCTCGGCGACCGCGCAGGAAACGCGCATCGTGCGCGAGCTCATCGAGGGCCGCGGCATCTCTTTGGGGATCGGCCTTGCCGGGACAGTGTTCGCGACCGGCGCCATCCACGGTTCGCTCGACACGGCGCTTGCGGCGATCCTTGGGACCGGCGGCAAACGGGGCTTCGTCCGCGGACACGCGGAAGCGTTCGCGTTCACCGGCGCTCTGGTCGTTCTGGCGGTCCTGTCGGTCGCGGTCTCGTTCGCCGCCGGTCCCCTTGCGTCGCTCCTCGGTCTGGCCGCCGGCTACGTCCTGTTCTTCGGCGTGTACCGCTTCATCCCGCGGTCTCACATTCGGAGCCGGACCATCCGCAGTGCGTCGCTGGTATCGGCGGTGCTCTGGGAGATCGCGAAGTTCGCGTTCGGCTTCATCACGCGCAGTCTCGGTATCTTCAGCGCGTACGGACCGATCGCCTTCGTGGCGGCGATGCTCACCTGGGTCTACGTGACCGCCATGATCATCCTCATCGGTGCTGAAGTGATAAAGCTGAAGAGAGCCTGAGCCGTGGAGCGCCTTGAGTCGTTCGTGAGCCGGATGATCGAAGGCTGGAGCGCGCGCCTGTTCGGCGCGAAGCTCCAACCCGTCCAGATCGCCAAACGCCTCATCCGCACGATGGAGGGTCACCAGACCATCTCCCTGTCGAAGACCTTCGTCCCGAACTCGTACGTCGTGTCGCTCTCGACGACCGACTACGCGCAGTTCGAGCAGTATCGGCGCAGCCTCGAGCGCGATCTCGCGGAGGCGGTGTTGTCGGCCTCGCGCGAGCGGAACTTCACGCTGCTGGACTTCCCGTCGGTGGAGATCGAGCGCGACGAGGATGTCGCGCCCGGCGACATCCGGGTGTCGTGCGCGCTGGTGGACGCGTCAGGCGAAGAGGTCGAGGCCGATCCGAAGTCGCTCGGTGCGGTGGAGTCCGGTCACACGATGGTCCTCGACCGCGAGAAGCTGCTGCGCGAGAGGCCGCGCGCGCCGAAGGCGAGCGTGGAGGTGAAGAACGGCGAGCGCTCGTCGGTGCAGCTCGGCCCCGAGCCGCTGCTCATCGGCCGCGACCAGCAGAACGACGTCGTGCTCGACGATCCTCGCGTTTCGCGCAAGCATGCCGAGATCCGCCTGCGCCTGGGCCGCTACACGCTGTACGACCTCCAGAGCACCAACGGAACGTACGTGAACGGCCGCCGCGTCGCCGAGGTCGTCCTCAACGACGGCGATCGGATCTCCGTCGCCGGTCTCGATCTCGTCTTCCACTCGGCGGAGTAGGTGGAGATCACCTTCGCCGTCCTGCTGTGGACGGTCCGTATCGCATTCCTCCTCCTGCTCTATCTCTTCCTGCTGCGCGCCTTCGGCGTGCTCCACCGCGCCCTCGCGTCGGAGCGCGCCGCCGATGGCGCGACGCGCGCGCTCGGAACGCTCATCGTGGAGCGAAGTCCGGGCCGCGCGCCCCGCGTGGGGGAGCGCTTCTCGCTCCGCGCGTCAACCTCGATCGGACGCGACGCCGGCAACGACGTCCCGCTGTCCGATGAGGCTGCCTCCGCGCGTCACGCCGTGCTCGAGCTGCGCGACGGCGAGTGGTGGATCCAGGACCTCGGGAGCACGAACGGCACCCTGGTGAACGGCACGCGTATCGAGCGCGCCGAGCGCCTGCGCTTTGGCGACGAGCTTGCGATCGGCCGCATCGCGCTGCGGCTGGAGCGGGGGGCGGGGTGATCGCCGTGGCACGCCGGCGGCCCGAGCTGGGCCTGCTGTTCTGGGTCGCCGCGCTGGGGATCACCGGGTCGGTCGCCGTCGCCGCGGCGGAGGCCGCCGGCTTCCGTCCGCAGCAGCTCGTGGTCCCGCTCGTCTTCGTCGTGGTCGCGTTCTTCCTCCATCTCTTTCTCGCCGCGCGCGGCATCCGCGGCGACCAGCTGCTGCTGCCGATCGCGGCCGCGCTCACCGCGCTCGGGCTCGTCCTGGTGCAGCGGCTCGCGTCGAATCTCCTCTTGCAGCAGCTGTCGTGGACGCTCATCGCGGCCGGCGCCTTCGCGGCGACGATCCTCATCCCGCGCGATCTCACCGCGCTCTCACGCTTCAAGTGGACCTGGGCGCTGCTCGGCCTCGTCCTGCTGATCTCGCCGCTCCTCCCGCTGGTCGGGCGCGAGGTGAACGGCGCGCGGATCTGGATCGGCGTCGGCACGGTGACGTTCGAGCCGTGGGAGGCGGTGAAGATCCTGCTCGTCATCTTCTTCGCCGCGTACCTCGAGGAGTACCGGGAGGTGCTGGCGCACACGCAGCGGCGTTTCGGACCCATCCCCGTGCCGCCCGTCCCATACCTCGTGCCGATCGTCGCGATGTGGGCGATCGCGATGCTCGTCATGGTCTTCGAGAAGGACCTCGGCGCGACGGTGCTGTTCCTCGGCATCTTCCTCGCGATGCTCTACCTCGCGACCGGCGAGGCGTTCTACACGCTCATCGGCGTCCTGCTGATGCTCGTCGGCGGGTTCGTCGCCTATCACGCCTTCGGGCACGTCGCCGCGCGCGTCGACGTTTGGCTGCGGCCGTTCTCGGAGGAGCTGCGTTTCGGCCCGGGCTATCAGCTGGTGCAGGGCCTCTTCGCGCTGGCGAACGGCGGCCTCTTCGGTGCCGGGCTCGGGAACGGGATGCCGGAGCGGATACCGGTCGTGTGGAGCGACTTCGTCTTCGATGCCTTCGCGGAGGAGGTGGGCTTTGCCGGCGCGCTGGCGCTGCTGGCGCTGTACCTCCTCTTCGTCTACCGCGGCATGCTCATCGCGCTGCGCGCGCCGACGGCGTTCCTCCAGCTGCTCGCCGCGGGCCTCTCCTTCATCGTGGCGCTCCAGACGCTCGTCATCGTCGGCGGCAACGCGCGCCTGATCCCGCTCACCGGCATCACGCTGCCCTTCGTCGCGTACGGGGGCTCGTCGCTCGTGACGAACTGGATGCTCGTCGCGCTCCTCATACGCGTGAGCGACGTCACCGCGCGCGTGCGAGGCACGCCGTGACGCGCTCGGTCGCTCGCGTGAGGACACGGTGACGCGCTCGATCGCCACGAACATCCGAGGGCTGACGCTCGCGATCGCCATCGCGTTCCTCATCACGTCGCTCGGTGTGGGTTACTGGACGCTCGTCTCGGGCGATGAGCTCGCCAAAGATCCGTTCAACCCGCGGCTCGTCGCCGCGATCCGCGACCGGCCGCGCGGCTTCATCACCGACGCCTCGGGCGCGACGCTCGCCGAGAGCGTCCAGACGAGTGACGGCTACAAACGGGTGTACAAGGACAAGACGCTGGCGCAGGTGACGGGGTACGCCTCGTTCCAGTTCGGCGCGGCCGGCATCGAGGCCGCGTACGCGGAGTCGCTCATCGGCCAGGATCCCGGCGATCCCCTGTCGCAGTGGCGCGCGCGGTACCTCCGCGAGCACGATCCACCGGGGTCCGTCGTGCTCGCGATCGATCCGAAGCTGCAGCGAGCCGCGGTCGACGCATTGGGCAACCGGCGGGGCGCGATCGTCGCGCTCGATCCGCGCAGCGGCAGGGTCCTGGCGTCGGCGAGCTGGCCCCAGTACGACCCGAGCCTCATCGCCGATCCCGCGACGGAGAAGGCCGCGTGGCAACAGGTCAACGACAACGCGGACAAGCCGCTCATCAACCGCGTGACGCAGGGACTCTATCCACCCGGCTCGACCTTCAAGATCATCACCGGCGCGGCGGCGCTCGAGAGCGGCTTCGATCCGAACGCGAAGGTGCGTGTCGACGACCCGTGGCAGGCCGACAAGTCGTGGGGCACCTACTTCGTGCGCTCGTCGTCGCGCGCGCATGGCGATTACACGATGGCCGATGGCTACCGCCTCTCGGAGAACATCTACTTCGCCAAGGTCGGGCTGCAGATCGGCGGCGCCAAGATCGCCGAGTACGCGCAGCGGTTCGGGATCGGCAGTCCGTCGCGCTGCGACATCGTCTCGGCGAAGGGACAGCTCTCGCGGACGGGACAGCTCGATCGGCCCACGCTGGTCGCCGACACCGCCTACGGACAGGGCGAGCTGCTCGTGTCGCCGCTGCAAATGGCGCTCGTCGCCGCGACCGTCGGCATGGGCGGCGTCATGCCGACGCCCCACTACGCGACCGAGGTGCGCGACGCCGAGGGACACGCGATCCGAGTGATCGCGCCCGGCGCCACCGGGCAGGTGATCAATCCCGAGACGGCGAAGGCCCTCACCGCGATGCTCGTGGGCGCGGTGGAGGGGCCGGGAGCGTTCGCGTTCGCGGCGAAGATCCCCGGCGTCCACGTGGCGGGGAAGACCGGAAGCGCCGAGAACCCGTCCGGTGCGCCGCACGGGTGGTTCGTCGGTTTCGCCCCCGCCGAGGCGCCCACCATCGCGGTCGCGATCGTCCTCGAGAACACTCCCAGAGGGGGCGAGGATGCCGCACCCCTCGGCGGGCGCGTCATGCAGGTGGCCCTGGGAAAGTGAAAGTTTCGGGCCGGTGTGAACCAAGATGCGCCCAGGAGCGTTCTTTCGGTTAACACCTGTTCGGGAATTAGCATGGTGTGACGGGCCCGCATGGCTCGGCCCCCGCGACAAACTGCTGTGGAGAGGGCAATGGACAAGAGCGGGTTCGCGACGCGGATCGGCACCGTCGTCCAGAACGTCGAACGCGTCATCTTTGGCAAGCACCACGAGGTCGAGCTCGCGCTCGTCGCCCTGGTCTGCCGCGGCCACATCCTGGTGGAGGATGTACCCGGAACAGGCAAAACCGTGCTCGCCAAGGCCATCGCCCGGTCGCTCGGGTGCTCGTTCAAGCGCATCCAGTTCACGCCCGACCTCCTGCCCTCCGACGTGACCGGCGTCTCGATCTTCAACCAGCGGACCAGCCAGTTCGAGTTCCGGCCCGGTCCGGTGATGACGCAGATCGTCCTCGCGGACGAGATCAACCGCGCGACGCCGAAGACGCAGTCCGCCCTCCTCGAGGCGATGGAGGAGCACCAGGTCACCGTCGACGGCGTGACCTACCAGCTGCCGGATCCGTTCCTCGTCATGGCGACGCAGAACCCCATCGAGTACGAGGGCACGTTCCCGCTGCCCGAGGCGCAGCTCGACCGGTTCTTCATCCGGCTGCAGCTCGGCTACCCGAAGGAGCGCGAGGAGATCGCGATCCTCGACGCGCAGCGCGTCATCCATCCGCTCGAGACGATCGAGCAGGTCATGGGCGCGGACGAGCTGCTGAAGGCGCAGAGCGCCGTGAAGGACGTGCATATCGCGGAGCAGGTGAAGACCTACGTCGTGAGCGTCGTGAACGCGACTCGCTCGCACCCGGACGTCTACCTCGGCGCGTCACCGCGCGGATCGCTCGCCCTCGCGCGCGCGTCGCAGGCGTTCGCGCTCATCCAAGGACGCGACTTCGTCCTTCCCGACGACGTGAAGGCGCTCGCCGGGCCGACGCTCTCGCACCGGCTGATCCTGCAGCCGCAGGCTCGACTGAAGGACCTGGCAGCGACGACCGTCATCGCGGAGGTGTTGGCGAGCGTTCCGGTCGAGCTCTCGCAGACCGCGGCGCGAGCCTAGTGTCGTGAAGCCCTGGCACTTCGGGGTCCTGTGGGTCGCGCTCTTCATCGTCGCCGCCTCGACGGGGCTCGAGCTACTCAGCTACCTGAGCTACCTGCTCCTGTTCGTCGCGGTGCTGGCCTGGGTCCAGGCGCGCCTCACGCTCGATGGTCTCTCGATCAAGCGCGCGCTCTCGCAGTCGTACGCGCACCTCGGCGACACGATCGAGCTCGTCTACGAGCTCCGCAACGACAGCTCGTTCGGCAAGCTGTGGCTCGAGATCTCCGAGGAGTCGAACTGGCCCGAGCCGCTGCCGGGCCGCGTCCTGTCGATCGGCGGGAAGGGCAAGACCCGCAAGTGGAAGGTCCTCGCGAAGGCGATCCGCCGCGGCCGCTACAAGCTCGGCCCGATCGTGCTGCGCAGCGGCGACCCGTTCGGTCTCTTCCCGCGCGAGGCGCGCGTCCCGACCGAGGCCCTGCTCCTGGTCTACCCGCGCGTGATGCCGCTCCCGCACTGGCAGCTGCCGGGGTCCGTCCTCGAGGGTGGCGTGCTCACCGGACAGCGCTCGCTGCAGTCGACGTCGATGGTCATGGGCATCCGCGAGTACCGGCCCGGCGACGCCATGAACCGCATCCACTGGCCGTCGTCGGTGCGCCATCGCCAGCTGCAGGTCAAGGAGTTCGAGCTCGACAAGACCGCCGATCTCTGGATCTACCTCGACCTCGAGCGCCACTGGCACCGCGGCGACGGCGAGGACTCGACGGAGGAGCGCGCGGTGACCGTCGCGGCGTCGATCGTCGCGAAGGCGCTGCGCGAGCATCGCAACGTCGGCATGATCACCAGCGGCGGACGCGCCGAGGTTCTGCAGCCCGACCGCGGGACCAAGCAGTACGGGAAGCTCATGCAGTACCTGGCCGAGATCACCGCGGGCGGATCGCGTTCGATCGCGGAGACGCTGGTCGAGACGCTGCCTCGGCTGCGGCGTGGCTCCGCGTGCGTCCTCATCACCCCATCGCTCGACCGCGGCTGGGTGCGGCCCGCGAGCACGCTCCGTGAGGCGGCGATCGCGACGCAGGCGGTGATCGTCGGACCGTCGGTGCCCACCGATGAGCGCGACCGCGCGCGCCGCCACGCGCTGCTCGGCGAGCTCGCGATCGCGGGCGTGACCGCGGCGTACCTCGCCCCCGGCGCGTCGATCTCCGATCTCTTCCGTGAGGCGGCCGGCAATGCTGCGTAACCCTCAGGCCTCTCGGCCTCCGGGTCTGCTTGGCGTCTGGCCTGGCGGCCACGCCGCAGTGACGCGCGCACGTGCGTGGCTCGGGCGGTCGCTGCGCTCGCTGTTCCCGCCGATCGCCTGGCGGCGGCTGCGCTTCCGGGGCGGCTGGTTCGCGCTCCCGATCTACCTGCTGATGATGAGCGTGTATCCGCTGTCGTTGCAGCAAGCGGACTGGGTGGTGACGTCCGAGCACTTCACCTGGCTGCTCTTCAGCGCGATCGTGCTCGCGGTCCTCGTCGGCAACAGCACGATGTCCACGCGCCGTTCGATGGTCCTGGGCGGGCTGGTCGGCACCGTCGCGATCGTGCTCGCGACAGCGTTCGCCTCGGACGTGATCCCGTTCCGCGAGCGTGTCGTGAACCTCGCGGTGAACGTGAACAATTGGATCACGCAGGTGCTCGCGGGAGAGGCGGCGACCGATCCGACGGTGTTCGTGCTCTTCCTCGGCGCGACGGTGTGGACGGCGTCGTACGTCGGGACCTTCGCGCTGTCGCGTTCGCTGCGGCCGTGGGACGCGATCCTGTTCATGGGCTTCTGCCTCGTCGTCAACGTCTCGATGGCCCTCACGAACCTCATCGCGGACCTCGTGGTCTTTTCGCTGTCGGCGCTCGTCCTGCTCGTGCGGCTGCACATCGTCGCGCTGCAGGAGCGCTGGAGCCGTAACAACATCATCCCGTCCGGCGAGATGGACTGGCGCCTCCTTCGAGGCGGTCTCACCTGGACGATGGTCCTCGTGATCATGTCGCTGGTGACGCCGCGCGTCGGCGCGGCCGAGGTCCTCAACCGCGCGTACACCGTGTTCGAGACGCCGTATCACAGCATCGAGGCCGAGTGGCAGCGCTTCTTCGCCGGCGTGTCGGGACCGAGCCGGCTGCGCGGCGTGTCCTTCACCGACGCGATCCGCCTTGGGCAGTCGCCGAACCTCGCGGACCGCGTCGTCATGACCGTTGATGCGCAACAGGGCCGGTTCTGGCGCGCGATCACCTACGACTTCTACACCGGGAACGGCTGGCGCACCACCGAGACGGACAAGGTCGACAAGATCACGCCCACCGTCCTCGGGCGCGAGAAGTTCGAGGCCACCTTCGACATGGAGCAGCCGCAGCAGAACCTGCTCTTCGCGGCGAACGAGCCGGTGAAGGTCTCGGTGCCTTACCAGTTCCAGACCGGTGCCGATCGGAGCTATTCGATCGCGCTCCGCGCGGTCCGGGGCGGGCAGTCGTCCGACAAGTACACGGTGACCTCGTACATCTCGGTGGCCGACAAGGCCGCGCTGAGGCGCGCGTCGAGCACGTACCCTGACTACATCCGCCAGAAGTACCTGCAGCTGCCGTCGACGCTGCCGCAGCGGGTCCGCGGCCTCGCGCACCAGGTCGCCGGCGAGCAGACCTCCGCGTACGACAAGGCCGAGGCCATCGAGTCGTACCTGCGCACCACGTACCGCTACGCGCCGACGGTCCGCGCGCCTCCGCCGGGTCGCGACCCGGTCGACTACTTCCTCTACGACCTCAAGGAGGACTTCTGCGAGTACTTCGCGTCATCGATGGTCGTGATGCTGCGCGAGCTCGGCGTGCCCGCGCGCGTCGTCGAGGGCTACACGTCCGGGACGCTCGACCCAGCGACCGGCAAGTTCGTCGTGAAGGAGCTCGACGCGCACGCCTGGGTCGAGGTGTACTTCCCTCTCTATGGCTGGATCGAATTCGAGCCGACACCCTCGCAGGCCCCGATCTTCCGCGTCGACAGCGAGGCCATCGGTGGCGGGTCGCCGGGCGGTGACTCCGATCCGCTGAACGGCGACAATCTGCTCGGCCGCGAGGACCGCGACATCCCGGCCGACATCGAGCCGACCGAGGGTCAGGGCTTCGGCGACACCGTCGTGTCGGTGGTGCAGAACTTCGATCCGCGTCCGATCGCGGCGCTGATCGGCGCGCTGCTGCTGCTTCTCCTGCTCGCCTTCGCGCGCTTCCAGCTGCGCTTCCGCGGACAGCCCTCGGTGGACTCCGCGTGGGGGAAGGCGCGTCTCCTCGCGTCGTACGCGGGCTACGCCGCCGATCCGTCGCAGACGACCTACGAGTACGCGACGATGCTCGGCGAAGCCGTGCCCGACGCGAAGTCACCGATCCAGGACATCGCCGAGGCGCGCGTCCACGATCGCTACACATCCACTGGCGCGACCGACGAGGATGTCGAGCGCGCCGTCTCCGGATGGCGCAAGCTCGCGCGCACGCTCGTCGGGCTGCTTCCGGCGCGCGTCGTCTCGGGCATCGCTCGTATCTGGCGGTAGCGCCGGCTCTCCGCGTGCGCTCGCTGATCCCAGTCGCGGCCGCGCTGATCCTCGCCTGCTCCGGGCCCGCTTCAACAGCGCGCACGACGGCGCCTGCGAGCACAACTTCGCCGTTGAACACGGCTCAGCGGTCGTCCAGCGTGGCCCCGACGGCTCGATCGTCGCCGGCCCAGCCCGGCGCGACGGCGAGCGCCGATGACGCGCAAATGGTCCGAGCCCTCGTCGAATTCGCTCGTTCTCCCAGCGCCGGGACGCTCAACGCGATCCCGCTCGCTGAGAAGGTCATGCTCGGCCTCAGTGACCGGATCGTCGCGGAGCGGGTGTCGTCCGAGCTTGCGCGACGCGGTGCATGGTCGCTCCCCGCGGTTGTCTTCCGCGGTCGCGTCGGGCCGTTCTCGGCAGTCGATCTTCTCGCGAGAGCCATGCCGACGACGGTCTCGGTCGGACCGCATCCGCACTGCGCGTCACCTCCCGTACCGCCTCCCATGGCCGTCGCTGGCTTACGTCGCCTCAGCATCCAGCCGACCGGCATCGACACGTGCCTGCTGTGGTGGACGGTCGACCTGTTCGTCTCGCCGACAGGTCGCATCCAGGCCATCACTCTCGATCTGTGGGAGCCATAACCATCGGCGGTAAGCCTTAAGCCGCACACTTCGCGCATGACCGACGCGGAGCACTCGGCGTGACCGTCGTGGAGCATCCCAACGTCGCGCGCGTGCGTGCGTACGCCGCGGAGCGCGGCGTGCCGATCGAGATACGCCGCTTCTCCGCGACGACGCGGACCGCGCAGGATGCGGCCCGCGAGATCGGCGTGAGCCTCGGCGAGATCGTGAAG